>JAEXLY010000308.1 GCA_023444765.1 Pseudomonadota bacterium
CTCTCGACCCTTCGGGGTCAGGCGGGCATTCTTGTGCATGTTGTTCCCCTCGCTGGGATGGAAATGACGTCTGGCGACATCAGCTTCCTCCCCCGGTCAGAGGGGAACAACCTCTTGAAACCTCACACCTAGGATCCTCCCGCTGCCGCGCCGGCGGATCCAGGCCGGACTCCGGCGTCGACGCGACTGACTCGGGGTGGCCGCCCTCCCAGGGGCTCAGTACACCGAACCGCCGTCCGGTTGCCGCTTGAAGCGGCGATGGATCCACAGGTACTGCTCGGGTGCGGCGCGCGCCATCTCCTCGATCCCCGCGATCACCCTGGCGGTGTCGGCGGCGGGATCCTTCGAGGGGAAATCCGCGAGTGCCGGCCACAGGCACAACGCATAGCTGCCGTCAGGCCGTCGCCGGTGCTGGTAGAGCACCACCGCGGCGCCCGACATGCGCGCGAGCGAGTGCGTCGAGGTCAGGCTGTGCGCCGGCTGGCCGAAGAACGGCACGAACACCGCGTCGCCACGGCTGGGGTCCTGGTCGGGCGCATACCAGAGCAGGCCGCCCTTCTTCAGGTGCCGGACCGCACCGCGCACGTCCTGCTTGGGAAACATCGCCGCCGCATAGCGTGCACGTCCCCGGCGCACCGCCCATTCCATGACCGGCGATGCATGCGGCCGGTACATCCCGGCCAGCGGCACGTGGTCGCACATCAGCCGGCCGCAGATCTCCAGCGTGCTGAAATGCCCCGACACCACGATCACGCCGCGCCCGCCTGCGCGTGCGGCCTCGATGTGTTCCAGGCCCTCGATGGTGGTCCCCCTGCGCATGGGATCGATCGATCCCCACCATGCGCGCGCGAACTCGAACAGGCCGATCCCGAGCGAACTGAAGTGGGCGCGCAGCAGCGCCTCGCGCGCGCGCGCGTCCAGCTCCGGGAAGCACAGCGCGAGGTTGCGCGCGGCGACCTCGCGCCTGTCGCGCAACAACACCCGCAACATCCTGCCCAGGCCCTCTCCGATGGCGCGTTGCCACAACCAGGGCAGGCGTGCGGCCAGCGCCATCAGCCCCACGCCCAGCCAGACCGGCCAGTGGCGCGGCGACAGCGGAGGCGGCGTGCGGGTATCGAAGTCGGAAGCCATCGGCCGATTGTAGTCGGAGGGGTGTGGCGGGCAGGCGCCGGCAGGTGCATGGGAGGGCTGCCGGCCGGCAATGGGCCATGCAGCGGCGACCGGGGCGGAAGACCACGAGACGACGGCGGCGGTCGCGGCCCGGCGCCGCAAGACGTGCCCCCGGGCCGGGCGACAACGGTTCCCGTTATCCTGTGGCCATGCCCGCCGCCGACAACACCGAACGCCTGCTGCGCGGCCTGTACTCGGCCGTTCTGTATGTGCTGGTGCCGGTGACCGTCTATCACCTGATCTGGCGCGGGTTCCGCCAGGAAGCGTACTTCGAACGCTGGAGCGAGCGCTACGCACGCTACGCCGCTCCCGCGCGCGAGACGCCGGTCTGGGTGCACGCGGTATCGGTGGGCGAAGTCAACGCGGTCGCGCCCCTGGTCAACGCGTTGCTCGAAACCGCGCCCGGGCGGCGCCTGCTGGTCACCACGATCACCCCGACCGGTTCGGCGCGCGTGCGCGCGATCTGGGGCGATCGCGTGGACCACGTCTATCTGCCCTACGACCTCGGTGGCGCGGTCCGACGCTTCCTCGATCATTTCCGTCCGCAGGTCGCGCTGGTGGTGGAAACCGAGCTCTGGCCCAACCTGCTGCTGTGCTGTCGTGACGCCGGCATACCGGCCTACCTGGTCAATGCGCGCCTGTCGGAGCGCTCGTTGCGCGGCTATCGCGTGCTGCGGCCGCTGCTCTCGCGGGTGCTGTCCACGCTGCGCCGCGTGGTGGCGCAATCGCCCGACGATGCGCGCCGCTACGGCGAACTCGGCGCGCCGCAAGGCTCGCTGGTGGTTGCGGGCAACCTCAAGTTCGATATCGACATCGATCCCGATGCATTGGCGCGCGCGGCGGCGGACTTCCGCGACCGCGTCGGCCCCAGGCCGGTATGGATCGCCGCGAGCACCCACCCGGAGGAAGAGGCGGCGGTGCTGGAGATGCACCGGCGCCTGCGCGGGCGCTGGCCGGACGTGCTGATGCTGTGGGCGCCGCGGCATCCCGAACGTTTCCGCGGCGCGGCGCAGCAGGCGGTCGATGCCGGCTGGCGAGTGGCCACGCGCAGGCTCACGCAGTGGCCGGATGCGGAGGACGCGGTGTTCGTCCTCGACACCCTGGGCGAGCTGCAGCTGTTCTATGCATGCGCCGACGTGGCCTTCGTCGGCGGCAGCCTGCAGGACATCGGCGGACACAACCTGCTCGAGCCGGCCGCGGTCGGCACCCCGGTGGTGAGCGGGCCGCACCTGCACAACTTCGCCGACATCGCCCGGCAGATGGAGACCGCCGGCGCGCTGCGCATCGGACCGGATGCCGATGTCGTGGCGACGATCCTGGCGCAACTGCTGGAAGACCCGCAAGCCCGCCAGCGCATGCGCGAGTCCGGCCTGGAACTCCTGCGCAATGGCCGCGGCGCGTTGCAGCGCACGCTCGACGTCATCGGCCCGGACCTGCCCGCGCCCGCCGGACCTCCGGCCGGCGCCTGAGCTGCGCCCCAGGCACGGCGAAGCCGCGCGCCCCGACAGCTCCCGGAAACGACGGCGCCGGCCCTGGGGCGGCGGCGGGTTCCCCCGGCGCGCCCTCGGCCGCGACG
>JAEXLY010000155.1 GCA_023444765.1 Pseudomonadota bacterium
CCCCCCCCCCCCCCTCGCTCGGCGGGCGGGGCCCCCCCGCCCCCCACGGGGGCGATCGTGCGCTTCAGCCCGCGCCGTTGCCCAGCGCACGCCACTGCTCGCGCTCCACCAGCAGCGTCCGCGCAAGGTCGGCGTCGGCCACCTCGAACTGCTCGCCGCGGCGCAGGTCCTTGACCGACACCACGCCCTTGGCCGCCTCGTCCTCGCCACGGATCACCACGAAGCGGATCCCGGCGCGGTCGGCGTACTGCATCTGCTTGCCGAGCTTGCGCGGCTCGAGCTGGGTCTCGACGTTGAGGCCGGCGCCACGCAGCTGCTGCGACAGGCCCAGCGCGTGATCGAGGCCGGCATCGTCGAACAGGGTGACCAGGACATCCACCGAACTGTCGGCGGTCCGAACCAGACCGGCCTCGCGCAGCTGCCAGAACAGGCGGGTGAGGCCGATCGAGATGCCGACTCCCGGCAGCTTCGATTTCGTGTAGTGGCTGGCCAGGTTGTCGTAGCGCCCGCCCGAGCAGATCGAGCCGATGCCCGGATGCGCATCGAGCGTGGTCTCGTAGACGATGCCGGTGTAGTAGTCCAGGCCGCGCGCGATCGACAGGTTGATGGCGTAGCGCGACTCCGGCACGCCCAGCGCCCTGAGCCGGTGCAGGACTTCGCACAGTTCCCCGCGGCCTTCCTCGAACAGCGCGGTGCCCTCGCCCAGGGCGGCGAGCTTGTCCAGCGCGTCCTGGTGCGAGGTGGAGCGCACGCGCGAGAACGCCATCAGGCGATCGATGACCCCGGTCGCCAGCCCGAACCCCTCGCCCGCCAGGGTCGCGCGCACCGCCTCCTCGCCGCGCTTGTCGAGCTTGTCGATCTCGCGCAGCACCGGCACCTGCGCATCGGCGGCGATGCCCTGCCCTTCGAAGTACCCGCGCAGCAGCTTTCGGTGGTTGAACTGGATGGTGAAGTCGCCGATGTCCAGCGCCTCGAACACCGCGCTGATCACCGCCGGGACCTCGGCGTCATGGCGCGTGGACAGCGCGTCCTTGCCGATCACGTCGATGTCGCACTGGTAGAACTCGCGGAAGCGGCCGCGCTGGGCGCGCTCGCCGCGGTACACGCGCTGCATCTGGTAGCGGCGGAACGGGAACGCCAGCTCGTGCTCGTGCTCGGCCACGTAGCGCGCCAGCGGCACGGTCAGGTCGAAGCGCAGGGCCAGTTCGGGCAGGCCTTCGGAGGCCTTCTCCAGGGCGCCGGTGGACTGTGCGAAGTACACCTGGCGTTCGGTCTCGCCGCCCGACTTGGTCAGCAGCACCTCGGACAGTTCGAACACCGGGGTTTCGATCGGCAGGAAGCCGAAGCCCTCGAAGATGCGCCGGATCGTGTCGAGCATGCGCTGGAAAGCGATCTGGTCGCGCGGCAGCAGTTCCATGACGCCGGGCGGGGTTCTGGGCTTGATCATGCCTGTCGCGGGGGCGGAGAAAGACGCCCATTCTACCCGGGCGCCCGGCCTTGCCGCGCCGTCCCGGTGTGTGGCAGCGGGGAAACCCCTGCCTTCAGGCCTGCCCGGCGCACTGGGACAAAGTTTCCAAGGCTGCGGCCGTTTACACCGGTATCATGAGCCGAACCGCGAGCCGACCCCCGCATGCCCAACTCCGCCACCGCCCGCTGCCGCCACCAGGCCCGCACCGTCATACCGCTGGACTGTGCCCGCTGCGCGGTACGCGACCTCGCGGTCTGCGCCGCGCTGCCAGAACCTGAGGTCGATTCGCTGGAGCGCTATGCCTCGTCGCTGGAACTGCAGGCCAATGCCGAACTCGCGCGCAGCGGCCAGCCCTGCCGCCACGTGTACAGCGTGACCGGCGGCATGCTGCGGCTGGTGCGCACGCTGCCCGATGCGCGCCGGCAGGTGGTGGGGTTCGCCACGCCCGGCTCCTTCGTCGGCCTGTCGGAAGTGGCCGTCCACCGCCACAGCGTCGAGGCGGTCGTGCCCAGCCGCGTGTGCGTGTTCGACATCGAGGTGTTGCGCGATCTGCGTCGCCGTTTCCCCGCTTTCGAGCACACGCTGCTCGAGCGCGCCTGCCGCGAGCTCGACGACGCACACGATTCGATGCTGCTGCTGGCGCGGCTGGCGCCCATGGAGCGGCTGGCCAGCTTCCTGCTGCGCCTGCGCCGGCAGATGAAGATCCGCGACGACGAACCGGCCATGGCGCTGCCGATGGGGCGCGGCGACATCGCCGACCACCTGGGCCTGACCGTGGAGACCGTCAGCCGCAGCTTCACCCGGCTGCGCGAGCAGGGGGTGATCGCCCTGCCCGATCCGCAGCGCGTGGAGATCCTCGATCACGCCGCGCTGGCGGAGCTGGCCACCGTCCTGCACTGATCCGGCAGGCGTCCGCCGGAATCAGGCGCCGGGCGGCAACGGCGAGAGGCGGCCGTCGCGCAGCAGCAGTTCGCGGTGCACGACCCCGGGCGGCAGCCGCGCGTGACTCACCAGCAGCACGCTGCGCCCCGCCCACAGGCGCGGCAGCGCCTGCATCACCGCGTCCGCGGTGTCCTGGTCGAGTCCTTCGGTCGGCTCGTCCAGCACCAGCAGCGGCACCGGGCGCAGCAGCGCACGGGCCAGCGCGATCCGACGCGCCTGCCCGGCCGACACCGTCGCACCGCCCTCGCCGATCCAGGCGTCGAGCCCTCCGGCCGCGCGGACCCACTGGTCCAACCGCACGCCGGCAAGCACGTCCTCCAGCAAGGCGTCGCTGGCATCGGGCGAGCCCATCCGCAGGTTCTGCGCGAGCGTGCCGGCGAACACCGGCGCTTCCTGCGGCAGCCAGGCCAGGCGTGCGTGCCAGTCGGCCTGGGCGGCATCGCGCAGGTCGATCCCGCCCCAGCGCACGGCGCCGTGTACCGGGTCGACCAGACGCAGCGCCAGCGCCGCCAGACTGCTCTTGCCGCAGCCGCTGTCGCCCCGGATCGCAACCCGCTCCCCCGGCTCCAGCCGCAGCGCGGCATCGGCGAGGATCGGGCGGCCTTGCGGCCAGGCGAAGTCCACCGACGCGAATTCGAGCGCGCCACGCGCCGGCAGCGGCAGCGGCCGCGGCGGATCGATGATCGCCGGGGTCTGGCCGGACAGCGCCTGGATCCGCCGCATCGACGCGCGCGCGCCCTGCAGCGCTTGCCAGGCCAGCGCCATGCCAGGCAGCAGTTCGGCCAACGCCAGGGCGGCGAACGCCAGCCCGGCGGCGTGCGCGGGCGGGAGCCGGCCATCGGCCGCCGCGGCGCAGGCGAGCCAGAAC
>JAEXLY010000218.1 GCA_023444765.1 Pseudomonadota bacterium
GGGGGGCGGGCCCGGGCGCCCCCCGCCCCCCCCGACCCCGCACCCGCGGCCGGGCAGGCTCGCTCCATCTTCCCCATGGAGCCCCCCCCGATGCGATCGCGCCTGTCCGCCCTTGCCCTGGCCACGGCCGCGGGCCTGTTCTCCCTTGCCTGCCTGGCCGCTGCGGCCTATGCCTTCGCCTACCTGTTCATGGCCGTGCGCGACGGCGACCCGTTCGCCGCGAGCTTCGCCGCCTCAGGCCTGGACGTGCCGGCCCACTTCTTCGGCGCGGGGCTGGCGCTGCTGCTGGTGCCGCTGCAGCTGAGCAGGGGCGTACGCCGGCGCTGGCCGGGCCTGCACCGGCTCGGCGGCTGGCTTTCGGCCGCCGCCATCCTGGTGGGCGGCGTGTCCGGGCTGTCGCTGGCGCAGCACGCCCAGGGCGGATGGCCGAGCCGGGCGGGCTTCAGCCTGCTGTCGCTGCTGTGGCTCGGCGTCACCGCGAACGGCATCCGCCTGGCCATCGCCGGCCGCATCGACCAGCACCGGCGCTGGATGGCCTACGCGATGGCGCTGACCGCCGGCGCCGTCACCCTGCGGGCGATGCTGGCGCTGGGGACCGGCGTACTGGGATGGCCGTTCATGCCGGTCTACGTCGCCACCGCCTGGGCCAGCTGGCTGTTCAACCTGGCCGTGTGCGCGTGGCTGCTGCGCCTGTCGGGCCCGCGCCGGCCCGGCGCGACGCCGCGCACGCGCGGCGGTAGTCGCTGGGCGTCCGCCCGACCAGCCGCTTGAAGGCACTGTTGAAAGTGGACTTGGAGGTGAAGCCCGCCTCGTAGGCGATCTCCAGGATGCTGCGCCGGTCCGCCGCGTCGGCCAGGCGGGCGCGCACCGCCTCCACCCGGTACCGGTTCACGTACTCCCAGAAGTTGCCGCCCAGGCGCCGGTTGATCACCGCCGAGACCAGGTATTCGGGATAGCCGCTGCGACGTGCGACCTGGGCGATGCCCAGGGCCGGTTCCCGATACAGCGCCTGCGCTGACATCAGCTGCGCCAGCCGCGCCTCGACCTCGTCGAAGCGCGGATCCTCCTCCCCTGCTTCTGCCGGCCGCGCCCCCGGTGCCGCCACCATCGGTTCGGCCACCGGCGGCTGCGCGAGGCTGAACCAGCCGACCACGCAAACCCAGGCGGCCACCGCCGCGTAGATCAGGTAGTAGTCCGCCCAGGCCAGGCGGGAGAGCGCGTGCAGCGCGGCCACGCTCCAGATCGCGAACTGGCAGCCGGTCATCACCGCCAGCCAGCGCAGCGACAGCCGGTCGGCATCGGAACGGCGGCCCCGCAGCCAGCGCCCGTAGCGCCGCACCTGCAGCGCCGCCGCGGCCAGGTAGGCCAGCGCGACCGAGAACAGCAGCGGATCGAACCAGCGCCGGTTCCAGTCGCCGGCCGCCGGCAGCGGATCCCCGGCCAGCCAGCGCCACGTCATCCAGCCGAGCAGGAGCTGCAGCCAGGTCGCGTGCGCGAGGTCCTGCCGGCGCAGCGCACGGCCGCTCACCAGGGCACGGACGTAGACGAAGAACAGGGGGGCATAGAGGAAAGGCAG
This sequence comes from Pseudomonadota bacterium, assembly GCA_023444765.1. GTDB lineage: Bacteria > Pseudomonadota > Gammaproteobacteria > Xanthomonadales > Xanthomonadaceae > Luteimonas. Next base: position 1,577 of record JAEXLY010000218.1, read on the forward strand.
CACCCGCGCCACGCGGAAGGCCGGGCCGAACCCGCCCTGTGGGAGCGACATGTGCGCGGCCTTGACCGCGAGGTCCACGGCGATGAGCGCCAGCCACAGCGACAGCAAGCGGTTGGCGGTCGTGTTCGCCGGGCGTCGCCACAACGCGGGCGCGAGCATCGCGGCCTGCGCCGCACCGATCGCGTAAACGGGAATCCACAGGCTGTTCAGGCGCGACCCCTGGTCGAGACAACCGGCGCACAGGGTAGCGCGCACGAAAAGGCCCGGCGATGCCGGGCCTGATCGGGACGGAACGGGCCCAGGCTCAGGCCACGAACAATGCCTTCATCTTCTTCAGCGCGTTTGCCTCCACCTGGCGGATGCGCTCGGCCGACACGCCGTACTCGTCGGCCAGCTCCTGCAAGGTGACCTTGCTGTCGGCATCGAGCCAGCGGCGCCGGATGATGTCGCGCGAACGCGCATCCAGCCGCGCCATGCCTTCGCGCAGCAGTTCCAGTTGGCTGTCCTCGCTGTCGCTGCGCTCGTAGGCGAGCGCCGGATCCTCGTCGCGCGAGATCAGATAGGCCGCCGGCGCGGGGGGCGCATGGTCGTCGTCCTCGTCGGACGGCGCGTCGAAGCCGATGTCGCGCCCGGACAGCCGCGACTCCATCTCCAGCACCTCGCGCTCGGAGACGTTGAGGTCCGCGGCCACGGCGCGCACCTCCTCGGCATTGAGCCAGCCCAACCGGGTCTTGCTCTTGCGCAGGTTGAAGAACAGCTTGCGCTGCGCCTTGGTGGTGGCGACCTTGACGATGCGCCAGTTCTTGAGGATGAACTCGTGCATCTCGGCACGGATCCAGTGCACCGCGAAGCTCACCAGGCGCACCCCGATGTCGGGGTCGAAACGCTTGACCGCCTTCATCAGGCCGATGTTGCCTTCCTGGATCAGGTCGCCCAGCTGCAGCCCGTAGCCGCTGTAGCCGCGGGCCACATGCACCACGAAGCGCAGGTGCGAATGCACCAGCTCGCGCGCGGCGTCGAGATCCTCGTCGTCGCGGTAGCGGCGCGCCAGCGCCTGCTCGTCCTCGGCGGAGAGGACCGGGATCTGGTGGACGGCGCCGATGTAGGCTTCCAGCGAACCGAGCGGCGTGAGCCCGGTGAACGCGGGAACCGGCAGGTTGTTGGCAACGAGCGCTTGGGACGTGGGCATGGTCATGGGGGCAGTCTAGCAGTCGGGTTGTGTGACTGCTAAGGGCACCGGAAGTTCCCTGTGTTGCATTGCTGGAACGGAAAACCCAGTCTGCCCCGGACGTCGCGACGACCCGGTGAACCGCCCCTGCCCTTCCGGATAATCCTTTCCGGTCAATCGCTTACCGGACAGGGGGGGGGGGCCTTAACCGACGGCCATGTCCCCCGACTCAGAACGACTGGGCGTATCGGAAGTACAGGGTACGGCCGTAGGCGTCGTAGAGTTCGAAGTTCCAGGGCCGGCCCCGCACCTCCATCAGCGCCGGGTAGCGGTCGCCGGCGTTGTTCACGCCGACCGTGATGCTGCCTTCCCACGGCGCCCGGTAGGTCACCGACAGGTCGTGGGTGGTGTAGCTGCCCAGTCGCGAACCGGGGCCGCCGCCGATGAAGCCGAACGACGGCGTGCTGGCGGGGTTCTCCTGCGAATCGATGTAGTTCAGGTTCCAGTTGGCCGTGAAGGCGCCCAGGCTCCAGCTGTTGCGCAGCGTGGCGCGCAGGTCAGGCGCCGAGATCCAGCCCAGGCGGTCCTTGACCGTGGTGCCGTCGGTGACGGTGTAGTCCAGCACCTTGGCCACCTGCAGCCAGTTTTCCAGCCGGCCCTGGCCTCCGAGGTCCACGCGGGTACGCAGGTTGAGGTCGATGCCGCGCGTTTCCAGGTCGCCCTCGTTCGCATAGGCGGTGTTGACCTCGCTGATCGACCCGTTCGCGCGGCGCAGCACCGAGGTGCCCGCGGGCAGCGCCATCCCGGCGTTGTCGAAGTTCACCAGCTCCTGGTACTCGATCTGGCGGATGCGGTCCTCGATCCGGATGGAGTAGTAGTCCAGGGTCAGATTGAGCCAGCCGGTGGCATCCCAGGCCAGGCCGACGCTGTACTGGCGCGAGGTCTCAGACTCCAGGTCGACATTGCCGCTGGACCAGGTGTCGACCTGGTAGCTGACCGCGTCGCTCTGCGGACCGTCGGCGATGTTGTCGCCGTTGGCGTCGCCTCCGCAGTCGGCAGGGCTGTAGCCCAGCACCACGCAGGTGCGGTAGTCGCTCACCTGTTCGGCCGAGAAAGCGCGCTTGCCGTGCACGTAGGGCAGCGGCGGGGCACGGAAACCCTGTCCCGCGGACGCGCGAAGGGTGAGGTTCTCCAGTGGCTGCCAGCGCAGCGAAACCTTGGGCGAGACATCGCTGCCGTAGTCGCTGTAGCGGTCGTAGCGCGCGGCCAGGGTGACGTCGAAGCTGTCGACGAGCGGGAACAGCCATTCGGCGTACGCGGCATGGATCTCGCGCGAACCGGCCGCCGAGTTGCCCGAGGAGCCGGCGACCACGCCGGCCTCGGACAGCGAGTCGTAGATGTCGGCGTAATCCTCCTGCCGGTACTCGGCGCCGAACGCCAGCACCGAGGCGCCGCCGCCCATCTCGAACAGGTCGAGCGTGGCGTTGGCGTAGAGTTCCTCGATGTCGAAGATGCCGTCGCGCGAGGTGGTCGCGGTGAAACCCTTGACCACCTCCTCGGAGTTGCCGAACGGATCGAACAGGTCGTACGAGCCGTCCGCGACCGCCTGCTCGGCCAGCGGGGTGACGATGTAGCCGCGCCCGAGTTCCTTGAACTTGGCCTTGCTGCGGCGCATGCCGAAGTCGACGTACAGGCGATCGGTGGCCTGCCAGCCGAAGCCGAGGTTCAGGTCGGCGACCGAGTTGTCGACGAAGTTGTCGCGATTGCCCGCTGCCGCGTAGCGGTGGTAGACGAACGCACCGAGCCCGTCCCCCGGCACCGGGTCGTTGGGCGAGCCTTCAGGCACGTAAAGGGCGCCGGGCGTGGGCGCGTAGCGGCCGAAGCTGTCGGTGCTGCTGAAGCTGCCCGATGCGTAGATCGACCAGTCCTCGTTGATCTGCCAGCTGCCGCGTGCGAACAGCGACTTGTTCTTGACCGAAGCCTCGTCTGCGGCCACGGCGTTGAAGTCGTACACGCAGTTCTCGCCGTTGCGCCAGAAGTTGGGATCGTCGCAGGCGTAGCCGGGCAGCGCGCCGCCGAACTCGCCCTCTTCGCCCGGCTCGGTCTCGCTTTCGAAGTAGAAGTTGTTGCCGTAGAACGATCCGCCACGCACCGTTCCGCTGATCTGGTCGCGGGTGTAGACCATGTCGCGCGAGTTGGCCGACGCGCCCAGCAGCAGGCTGCCGCGGTCGGTCGACGTGCCGAACACCAGCGAGGCTTCCTCGGTGTCGCCGCCGCGCACCTTGGGCTGTCCGATCCCGTAGCGGACCTCGGCGCCCTCGTAGTCCTTGCGCAGGATGATGTTGACCACGCCGCCGATCGCGTCCGAGCCGTACAGCGCCGAGGCGCCGTCGGACAGGATCTCGATGCGCTCCACCGCCGCGAGCGGGATGGTGTTGAGGTCGGCATTGTTGCCGGTGGACGGCGCGTACGGCACGCGCCGGCCATCCACCAGCACCAGGGTACGGTCCGAGCCGATGCCGCGCAGGTCGATGTCCGCAGTGGCCTGGGCCGAACTGCCCGACTGCGGGCGGAAGTTGCCGAACGAGGAGAACGTGGAGTCGCGCAGCACGTCGGCGACGGACACGTCGCCGCTGGCCTCGATCGCAGCACGGTCGATCACGGTCAGCGGCACCGCGCCCTCGATGTCGGCGCGGCGGATGCGCGAGCCGGTGACCTGGATGCGGTCGAGCGTCTGCGGGTCCTGCCGGGAGTCCTGGGCAAGGGCTGGAAGCGCAGGCAACGCGCAGGCGATGGCGACCGGCAACGCCGCAAGCCCGCGGGCGCGCGATCGGAACGGGGATGTCATGGGGTATCTCTCCGGATCTAGTTATGGGCGCGTTAAGCGCAACGAGGACGTTACGGGCCCGATGCCGCCGACGCTTGGCGTCGCATGCCCGTGCGCTTTGCCGCGTGTGGCGCGGCGGCGAGGCGGTATCGCGACGGCGGCATGCCGAAGCGGGCGCGGAAGGCACGGGAGAAACTGCAGTTGTTCTCGAATCCGCAGGCTTCGCCGGCCTCGCCCACCGACAGGCGCGTGCCGCGCAGCAGCCGCGCCGCCTGCGCCAGGCGCATCCGGCTGGACGCCGCCTGCGGTCCTTCGCCATGGATCGCCTGGAAGGTCTTGGTGAAGTACCAGACCGAGACGCTGCCCAATGCCGCGAGCTCGGAGATGCGCACCGGCCGGTCGAGGTTGCCTGCCAGGTGCATCCAGGCGCGCTGCATGCGCGCGAACACCTGGCGCCTGCGCCGCAGCGAACGGCCCGGACAACGGTCCACCAGCTCCCGGAATCCCGCCTGCTGTGCCACGAGCAGCCGCAGCAGCGGCTCCAGCCGCAACCGGTCGACGATCTGCTCCCGGGGCGTGTTGCGTGCGAATCCGGCGCAGCGGCGCCATGCCCGCAGGGCCTCGACGCGTGCGCCCGCCACCATCTCCCCCAGACCGGGGAACAGCGCGCCGTCCGCCATGGGCTGCGTGCGCCTGCACAGCACCACGCCCACGCACATGGCGTCGGACGCTGTCTGCAGCGTCGGGCACGCGTCGCCATCGACGACGACCCACTGCCCGCGCGCGAGACCAAACCGGCCGTCGCGGCACTCGAGCACGGCGCTTCCACGCAGGACCAGCCACGCCGTTGGCGCGCTTCCGCCGACCGCGACGCTGCCGCCGCGGCTGGCCACCATCAGCACCGGGGCATCACGCCCCGACTCTGCCCCATCCACCGCGTGTGCCCAACCGCGGTCGCTCCAGATCGTCTGTACCAGCATGGCTGTCTCCTGTACGGAATCCAGCCGTCTGTTTGACGCCTGCTGGCCCGAAACTCAGGAAAGCAGCACGAAATCGTGCCGACATCGCGCCGTTGCGCATCCGAAAGTCATGTCCCTCGACCTGGGCGGCATGACTTCGGTCATGCCCCGTGACGTTTCGCGCTCCGCACGCAGGTCCTGCGGCAACTGCGTCCAGCCGATGTCGATGTTCTCGGTGAGCGGCAGGCCCAGGTACAGCCAGCGCCCCTGGGCATCGACCGCGGGCGAGCCACCGACCGCAATGCCCTCGCGCGCGAGGCAGCGGCCGCCTTCGCCGGACTCCAGTGGCCGCCAGGGCGTGGCGCAGTCCGGTTCCGGCGCCATCGAGTACGCGCGGCCACGGTGGACGCCCCAGTGCCGGTAATACTGTGGGCCGGGAAGCTCGGCCGAGATGCGGACGGCGCCGCGCAACAGGGCGTCGGCGCGCCACAGCCCGGGCGCCGACGAACGGGTGAACACGATCGCCCCGGAGGCAGCGTCGTAGCGCGCCAGGGCGACGTCGTCCTCGGCGGCCAGTTCGCGCCATCCCTCGCGCGCGTACAGCACGAGCCGCACGCGCCCCCGGCCATCGTCGACCCCCAGCAGCAGCCGGTCCGGCTGCGACGCGTACGCGGCGAAGACCGGGCGGGCCGCCGGGACCGGCAACTTCTGCACGCGGCCGGAGCCTGCATCGATCTCGAACAATCCTTCTCCTTCGGGCGTGCGTCCCAGCACCAGCAGGCTGCGTCCATCGCCCGACCATGCCGGCGGATGGCGTGGCACCGGTTCGAATCCTTCGACGGCACGGAGCGTCGCCGGCAGCTCGACCTCGCCCAGCCACAGGCGCACGGTCATCGAACGACCCGACAGGAACGCGATCGTGCGCCCGTCGGGCGACAGCGACGGCAACATGTCCGCGCCGCTGGACGCGAACACCGGCTCGGGTGCGGCGTCGGCATCGTCGAGACGTACCCGGAACAGGCCGCTGCGCGACTGGTCCACCTCGAACACCATCGACCAGGCGTCGGCGGCGATGTCCGGGTGCACGGCATTGCCGACGGGCGGCTGCGGCAACGGCCGCAGATGTCCGTCGGACAGGCGCAGCAGCCACAGCGTGGACGGACCGGAGACGTGGCTGAGCACCAGGCCACTGCCGTCGGGCAACCAGTCCCAGCCGCGGATGTCGCCGCGCAGGCGCGTCAACGGCCGCGGCGTGCCGCCCCCGGCCGGCATGATCCACAAGTCGGCAAGCGACAGGTTGCGGCGGAACACCAGCAGGCGTCCGTCCGGCGAATAGCGCGGCAACTGGTCGACTTCGCCGTCGCCAATGGCATAGGCCAGGGGCTGCCAGCGGCCGCTGGCCAGATCCAGCCGCTGCAGCGGCGCGCCGGCACCGCCATCGGCACGCGGTCCGCCCATGACCAGGCCGCGTCCGTCGGGCGTCCAGTCGAACTGCGACCACGTGCCCTGCAGGCAGGGGCCCACCGCGCGTGCTTCGCCGCCGCTGGCCGGCACCAGCATGAAGCGGCAGGAACCCGACGACACGCGCACGAAGGCGATGCGCGTGCCGTCGCGCGACCACACCGGCATCGAGTCGGATTCACCGGCGGCGGGGAGGGTCAACGCGCGCGCCGCGGCCTGATTGACCGGTTGCAGCATGACGGCGTCGCGTCCATCTGCACCGGACTGTACGAAGGCCACCGTCGCGCCATCAGGCGACAGCGCGGGCAGCCGCTCCCGTGCCGGCGCCGACGCGATCGCGCGGTACTCCAGATCCGGCACCGCAGGCAGGCCGTCGGGAGCAGGGACACCGGAGGGGTCGCCCGCGGCCAGCGTCCACACGCCCCCCGCGACCACGAGGACCAGCAGGGCGAGCACCAACGGCAACGGGAGTCGTCGATGCCAGGGCGCGGCGGGCGCGGGCGCTGGCGGTCCGGCGTCGACCGCCGGCGACGGTGGCCCGGCGTCCCCGATCCGCGGGGCGTGCGCCGGCGGCAGGGGAGCCGGATCGTCCAGCCAGGCCGTCGGCGCGAGCAGGCGATAGCCGGTCTTGGCGATGGTCTCGATATAGCGCGGCGCGTCGCGGTCGTCGCCGAACGCCTTGCGCAGCTGGGTGACGGCCTGGGTGAGCACGTCGTCGGTCGGCATCGTGTCGGGCCAGACCTCCCGGAACAGCGTCTCGCGACTCACCACGCTGCCACCGCGCTCGACCAGCACCAGCAGCACCTGCAGTGCCTTCGGGGTGAGCCGGCGCGCCTGGCCGTCGCCGTCCTGCGTCACCACGCGGCGCGCTGCGTCGATCTCGCAGTCCAGCACGCGAAGCCGTGGGGTGCGGGGGCGGATCATGTCGGACCAGCCGCGGCCACGGACATCGGCACGTCGGTACGGACGACGGACTCGGATCGGCTAGGCATGCGCGTGGACGTGACGGATCCGCGGGGGCGGGCGGGGATTGCAGCCTGTCACCAGCAGCACCCGCCACGCATGTGTCATTGGTCCGGCTCGCGCCGGACACGCGCCGCTGCGATCGGGGTGCACGTGGTCCCCCGCGCCGCGCTCGTGCGCCGGACGCCTTTGCACGATCCGGCCTCAGCGTCTGGCGGGCGTCATGGGCACTTCAGGCAGATCCATTGCAAATGCGCGGCCACTAGCCTGCGCTGGCTTCCCCACGACAAGGAGACCTTGCCATGAACACCGCCGCCATCGCCCTGGGTGCCGTCCTGCTTGCCGCCTGCGCGTCGCCTGCCGCGGCCAGCAGTCCCCGTGCCCTTCCCGATTGCGTGCCGCTCTCGCCCGCGCACCAGGGCACGCGCGCGGCCGACAGCGCACAGCTGCTGCTCAGGGACGGCGATGCGCACTACCGGGTCGGCTTCGACAGGAGTTGCGATGCGATCGCGCGCAGCTCCAGCATCGTCATCGAATCCAACGGCCAGGCGAACCTGCTGTGCCCGACGGGCACGACCATACGTGCCGGCAACGCGCGCTGCAGCGCGCGGAGCGTGGAGCTGATCGAAGCGGAGGTCTACGAGCGCCGGGCCCGGATCAACCGGCGCCGCTGAACGCCGCGAGGCCCGGGGAGCGGTGCGCCGCGTCCCGGGCGGCGGGATTATCGGGGCGCGGGCACGGTGCCGGCGCGATACGGATACTGGGCGAAGATCTCGGCCATCGCGCCGTCGATGCGGGCGGCACGGTCGGCCGCATCGCGCGTCCGGCCCACGCGGCCCACCGCGATTCCCTCCCAGACCAGGCGGTTGCGGGCGGCATCGATCAGGTCCACGTTGAGGGTGCCTTCGGTATAGCGATGCACGTCGGTGCGGTCGCGCCAGTAGGGCACCACGTAATAGCCGCGCGCGCGATAGCTGTAATAGTAGGCGTAGTCGACGGTGGGCATCGAGGTCACATCGGTACGCTGCTGGGTATAGGCGTTGATGTTGACCCACAGGTCCGGTGTCTCGGTCGAGAACACGTAGCCGCGCGACTCCATCTGGGCGCGGGCCGCGGCCTTCATCCGTTCGCTGGCCGCGGAGCTGTATCCATGCGGCTCGATCGCCAGCGGGGAGTAGAAGCCGAAGGTGCGGTATCGGCTGAAATCGGCTTCCGGGTCGGTTTCGGTGGTGATGCGCGGCCCGGTGGCGCAGGCGGAAAGCAGGGCGACCAGGGCGACGAGGCCCAGGACCCGTGCTGCAAGGCGGAAAGTACTCATGGGCATGACTCCTGTCGGTCTGGCGGACGCTAGCACGCGCGGCGCTACGTGGAGTGAATGGAGCGTGCCCCCAGCGTCCGCCGGGCGTGCACACGGCCGTGACCCGGGATGCGGCAGGCTTGCGCCACGAGCCCGACCGGACGATCGGGCCCTCTCTCCAACTCCAGGTTGAGGCGCCGGACCCGGCGCCTTTTTTCTGCCCCCCGACGCGGAGGCCTTCAGCCCGGCCGGTAGACCTCCGCACCCTGCTCCCGGAACTCGGCGGCCTTGGCCGCCATGCCCGCCTCCAGGGCCCGGGTCGCCTCCATGCCCTCGGCGGCGGCGTAGTCGCGCACGTCCTGGGTGATCTTCATCGAGCAGAAGTGCGGACCGCACATCGAGCAGAAGTGGGCGAGCTTGTGCGCGTCCTTCGGCAGGGTCTCGTCGTGCATCGACTGCGCCCTCTCCGGATCCAGGCCGAGGTGGAACTGGTCCTGCCAGCGGAACTCGAAGCGGGCCTTGCTCAGCGCGTTGTCGCGCACCTGCGCGCCGGGATGCCCCTTGGCCAGGTCGGCGGCATGGGCGGCGATCCGGTAGGCCATGATGCCGTCGCGCACGTCCTCGCGGTCGGGCAGGCCCAGGTGCTCCTTGGGGGTGACGTAGCAGAGCATGGCCGTGCCGTACCAGCCGATCATCGCCGCGCCGATGGCGCTGGTGATGTGGTCGTACCCGGGTGCGATGTCGGTGGTCAGCGGCCCCAGCGTGTAGAACGGCGCCTCGCCGCACTCGCGCAGCTGCTTGTCCATGTTCTCCTTGATCAGTTGCATCGGCACGTGGCCGGGGCCCTCGATCATGGTCTGGACGTCGTGTTTCCAGGCGATCTTCGTGAGCTCGCCCAGGGTCTCGAGCTCGCCGAACTGGGCGGCGTCGTTGGCGTCGGCGATGCAGCCCGGGCGCCGGCCGTCGCCGAGCGAGAAGGCCACGTCGTAGGCCTTCATGATCTCGCAGATCTCCTCGAAGTGCGTATAGAGGAAATTCTCCCGGTGGTGCGCCAGGCACCACTTGGCCATGATCGAGCCGCCGCGGGACACGATGCCGGTGACGCGCTTGGCCGTCAGCGGCACGTAGCGCAGCAGCACGCCGGCATGGATCGTGAAGTAGTCCACGCCCTGCTCGGCCTGTTCGACGAGGGTGTCGCGGAAGATGTCCCAGGTCAGCTCCTCGGCACGCCCGTCCACCTTCTCGAGCGCCTGGTAGATCGGGACCGTGCCGATCGGCACCGGCGAGTTGCGGACGATCCACTCGCGGGTCTCGTGGATGTGCTTGCCGGTGGACAGGTCCATGACCGTGTCGCCGCCCCAGCGGATCGCCCACACCAGCTTCTCGACCTCCTCGGCGATGCCCGACGACACCGCCGAGTTGCCGATGTTGGCGTTGATCTTGGTCAGGAAGTTGCGGCCGATGATCATCGGCTCGCTTTCGGGATGGTTGATGTTGCACGGCAGGATGGCGCGGCCGCGGGCGATCTCGTCGCGCACGAACTCCGGGGTGATCACCGGGGGGATGCAGGCGCCGAAACTCTGGCCGGGATGCTGGGTGAGCAAGCCGGAACCGCGCATCGAGTCCAGCCGCTGGTTCTCGCGGATCGCCACATACTCCATCTCGGGCGTGACCACGCCGCGGCGCGCGTAGTGCATCTGGGTGACATTCGCCCCGGCACGTGCCCGGCGCGGCAGGCGCCTGCCGGGGAAACGCACCGCGTCCAGCCGGGCATCGCTCTCCCGGGCGCGTCCGAAGCCCGAGCTCGGCCCGGGCAGCGGCTCGCTGTCGCCGCGCTCGGCGATCCAGGCTTCCCGCAGCGGCGCCAGGCCGGCCGACAGGTCGATGCGCGCCTCCGGATCCGTGTAGGGCCCGGAAGTGTCGTACACGGTGACCGGCGGATTGTCCTCCCCCCCGAACAGGCTGGGGGTCCGGGCCTGGACGATCTCGCGCATCGCGACCCGCAGGTCCGGCCTCGAGCCTTCGACATGGATCTTGCGCGAGCCCGGGATGGGCCGGGTCACGGCGGCGGACAGGGCTCCGGTCTGCAGGAGCAGGGAGGCGGCAGGGATGGCGTTCATCGGCATCGTCCGTAGGCGGCCGCGAGGAATTCGCGGCACGGGAACGAAGCGAAGGCGCAGCCGCCCACCGACGGGGCGTTGCCGCGAAGCTTCCCTACGCCGGTGTCAGCCGGATCAGGTTCGAAGGGACTGTCTCAATCCGCGCCAGGGCGCGCGGATACCCCCGCTTCGACGGCTATTAGACCGCGCGCGCCGTGCCGGCGCCAGTCGCGGCCGTCAGAACGCCAGGGTCACGCCCGCGATCGGCCCGCGGAAGCGCTGGTCCAGGCCCACCGTGCCGTCTGCGCCGTGCCGGCGGACGTTGAGCTTGAACCAGTCGTAGCCGGCGTACAGGCCGAAGTTGTCGGTGAACCGGTACTCGACCAGGGCATTGGCGCGGCTCAGGTCGCCGTCGTAGTCGTCGAAGTCGCCCCAGTCGGCATCCAGGTACTGGCCCTGCACGACGAAGCGCCAGCGCTGGTCGGCCGTGTTGAAGCCCATGCGAACGCCGACCACCGGTGCGGTGCCGCTTTCCGACTGACGCGCGGTGTACAGCTCGCCCTCGGTGTTGGCCCGCAGCTCGGCCGCCAGCTTCGCGCGCTGCACGCCGATCTGCAGGCCGATGCTCGTCGTGGGGTTCTCGACCACGGCGAAGTCGTAGACCGCGCCGCCCAGGTCGAACTCGGTATCGAGTGCGGCCGTGGTACCGGCAGGAATCGTGGTATCGCCCAGCTCGATGTCTTCCCCCAGCCCGTAGCTGCGGTCCTCGGCATAACGGAAATAGTTGAACAGCAGGCGGTGGCGGTTGCCCAGGCGGAAGGCGCCCTCCACGCGTGGCACCGTCTTCTCGCCCAGCTCGTAGCGATCGCTTTCGAATCCGTATTCCTCGCCTGCGAACACGGTGTCGGCGGAGAACTGGCTTTCGGCCTTGGCGTGCATGCCGCCCAGGCGCAGGGTGAAGCGGTCGTCATCTGCCTGCGCAGACAGCGCGGGCGTCAACAGCAGTGCGCCAAGGGCGCAGGAAAGGAGAGTCTTGTTCACGACGTTGATCCTGTGGGGGAAGGCGCCAGCACGTGGCCGCCGCATTGGAGGCAACTGCCGGTCGAACATGCGTGAACGCGAGCGTCCCGCATGCACACGCTGTTCATCCGCAGCATGCAACGCGCGATCGCGCCGCACCTCCGTACGTTGCGAGCGAAGAGTCCCGCGTCCCAGCGAGTCCGTGGCATACGACGGCGACCGCCTGCCCCGGGGCGGGGCGTCGCCCGCCGCGTTCCACCGCCCGTGCCGACTGCGCGCCACGTTCGCTGCCATCCGCGAACCCGACGGATTGCAGCGGGAATGATGGTTCCCGATGCAATCAAACTGCTTCTTGACGCGCTGCACCAACGTCCGGTATTCATGGCGGCGATGTCGAACGTCCCCACCTTTCCCGCAGCACGCACCGGCGCGCCACAGGCGCGGGCGGTTGCGATTGCGACGATTACCACCACCGGCACCATTGGCGCCGGGGTGCGGACGCGCGTGCAGGACTGATCGACCACGCCGCTCCGCACCCGATCCGGGTGCGGGCCGCACGGCTTCCACCTCGACCGGACGCGGAGCCCAACCCGGAGCTTCCAGAGCATGTCGTCCGCACCCCCACTCCTCGGCGACGCCGTCGCCTCCGCCGCGTCTTCCGTGCTGGCTGCACTGGAGCCGGCGGCCAGCACCCGTGTCCACAAGTTCGGCGGCAGCAGCGTGGCCGACGCCCAGCGCATCCGTGCGCTCGGCGCGCTGGTCGACGACGGCGCGGAGGTCTGCGTGGTGGTGGTGTCGGCGATGGCAGGCACCACCAATGCGCTGGTGGCGATGGCCGCCCAGGCGGCCTCGGGCCAGGACTGGAGCGGCGAGTGGTCGGCGTTGCACGAACGCCACCTCGAGGCGGCGCTGGCCATCGACCCCGATGGCCGCCACGGCCTGCGCGACGCCATCGCCCGCGATTTCGAGTCCCTGCGCGACGACCTGCTGGCCCTGGGCGCAGCCACCGGGGACAGCGCACCGCTGGTCGCGCAGGTGCACGGCCTGGGCGAACTGGTGTCCTCGCGCATGGTGCAGGCCGCGCTGGGCGGCGAAGCCGGCGGCTGGCAGCGGCTGGATGCGCGCGAGGTCCTGGTCGTGCATCCGGGCGAGATGGGCGTGGGCGTGGACTGGGACGCCTCGCGCGAGCGCTTCGCCGACTGGCGCGCACGCCGCATGCCCGCGCGCGTCGTGGTCACCGGTTTCATCGCCAGGGACGCCGATGGCCGCAGCACCACGCTGGGACGCAACGGCAGCGACTACTCGGCCGCGATCTTCGCCAACCTGTTCGATGCCGGCGAACTGCTGATCTGGACCGATGTCGACGGCGTGCTGTCGGCCGACCCGAGGCTGGTACCCGATGCCATGGTGCTGCCGACCATGTCCTATGCCGAGGCCTGCGAGCTGGCCTATTTCGGGGCCAAGGTGCTGCATCCGCAGACCATGGCGCCGGTACAGTCGCGCGGCATCCCGCTGTGCATCCGCAACACGCTCAACCCGTCCGCGCCCGGCACCTGGATCCTGGCCGAGAACCCGCCCGGAGACGCCGATCTCTCGCCGGTCAAGGGTCTGACCATCGTGCGCGAGATGGCGGTGCTGGAGCTGGCCGGCAATGCCATGGTGGGGGTGCCGGGTACGGCGGAGAAGCTGTTCGCGGCGCTGCACCGGGCCGGGGTGTCGGTGGTGATGATCTCGCAGGGCTCGTCGGAACACTCGATCTGCTGCGTGATCCGCGACAGCCAGGCCGAGCGCGCGCGTGTCGCGGTCGAGGCGGCGTTCGCCGGCGCCATCGCCGACACCCAGGCCCAGGACGTGCACGTGACCCGCGACATCGCCATCCTCGCCGCGGTCGGCGACGGCATGGTCGGCATCCCGGGCGTCGCCGCGCGCCTGTTCGCGGCGCTGGCGCAGGCGCGGGTGAACATCCGCGCGATCGCCCAGGGCGCCAGCGAGCGCAACATTTCGGTGGCCATTGCCGACACGGACGCCACCCGGGCCCTGCGCGCGGCGCATTCGGCGTTCTGGCTGTCGCCGCAGACGGTGTCGGTCGGGCTGATCGGGCCCGGCCAGGTCGGACGCGCGCTGCTGTCGCAGATGGCGGCGGTGCTGCCGCGCCTGCGCGCCACCTCGCAGGTGGACCTGCGCCTGCGCGGCATCGCCAACAGCGGCTACATGGCGCTGGACCACTTCGCCATCCATCCAGACGAGGCGACCTCGCGCCTGACGGGCATGACCACGCAGGCCTTCGACGCCTGCGCCTTCGCTGCGCACATCCGCGCCGAGCACATCCCGCACGCCCTGATCGTGGACTGCAGCGGCAGCGACGCGATCGCGCGCCACTATCCGGCCTGGCTTGCCGCGGGCATCCACATCGTCACCCCCAGCAAGCATGCCGGCAGCGGCGACTGGACCCGCTACGTCGCCATCCGCGAGGCCCAGCGCGGCGGCAGCCGCTTCATGTACGAAGCGACCGTCGGCGCCGGCCTTCCGGTGATCAGCACCCTGCGCAACCTGCTCGACACCGGCGATACCGTCCTGGCCATCGACGGCATGCTGTCGGGCACGCTGGCCTGGCTGTTCAACAGCTTCGACGGCAGCCGCCCGTTCTCGGCGCTGGTGCGCGAGGCACGGGAGCTCGGCTACACCGAACCCGATCCACGCGACGATCTCTCCGGCCTGGACGTGGCGCGCAAGCTGGTGATCCTCGCGCGCGAGGCCGGACGCGAACTCTCGCTGGACGATGTCGCGATCGAAAGCCTGGTTCCCGAGGCGCTGCGCGACGTACCGCGCGACGAGTTCCTGGCGCGGCTCGAGGAGCTTGACGCGCCGATGCAGTCGCGGCTCGACGCCGCCCGCGCGCAGGGCCGGCAGCTGCGCCACATCGCGCACCTGTCGGCCGACGGCGCCCGCGTGGGCGTGGTCGCCCTGCCCGACGCGCACGCGTGTTGCCATACGCGACTGACCGACAACCTGGTGCAGTTCACCACCGGGCGCTACGCCGACAACCCGCTGGTGGTGCAAGGTCCCGGCGCCGGGCCCCAGGTCACCGCCGCGGGCGTCTTCGGCGACGTGCTGGCGATCGCGCATTCGCTCAGCACCGGGGTCGGCGTGCAGGCATGAGCGCAACCGTCCGCGCATTCGCCCCCGCCAGCGTCGGCAACATCGGCGTGGGCTTCGACCTCCTTGGGCATGCCGTCGCCGGCCCCCGCGACGTGGCGGCTGTGCGGCGCATCGACGAACCGCAGGTGCGCATCGAGACCATCGACGGCGACATCGCCGGCGTCGAAGGGCTGCCGCTGGATGCGGAACGCAACACCGCCGGCGGCGCCCTGATCGCGCTGCGCCAGCACCTGGGCCTGCCGTTCGGCTTCGCGCTGTCGCTGCACAAGGGAATCCCGCTCGGTTCCGGGCTCGGCGGTTCGGCCGCCTCCTGCGTCGCCGCTCTGGTCGCGGCCAACGCCCTGCTCGATGCGCCGCTGCCGCGCGAGGCCCTGTACGGTTTCGCCCTGGAGGGCGAGGCGCTCTCCAGCGGCAGCCGCCACGGCGACAACGTGGCGCCGATGCTGCTGGGCGGCGTCACGGTGGCCACCGCCACGCGCGCCTTGCGCATGGAGGTTCCGGCATGGCTGCACGCGGTGGTGGTGCATCCGGACCAGATGCTGGAGACGCGCCGCTCGCGGGAGGTCCTGGCCGCGCCGTATCCGCTGCATGCGCTGGTCGAACAGAGCGCGCACCTGGCGCAGTTCCTGCTCGGACTGCAGCGCGGCGATCCGGAGCTGATCCGCGACGGGCTGCGCGACGTGCTGGTGGAGCCGCGGCGCGCGCCGCTGATCCCCGGCTTCGCCGCGGTCAAGTCGGCCGCACTGGACCACGGCGCACTGGGCTCGAGCATCTCCGGCGGCGGCCCCAGCGTCTTCGCCTGGTTCGCGTCGAGGGAGGCCGCGGTGCGCGCGGCGCCGGCGATGCGGCAGGCTTTCGTCGGGGCGGGCTTCGATGCGCGCGCCTACATCACGCCGGTGGATGCGCCGCGGGCCGATGTCCTGGCGGACCACGACAGCGGCAAGGCGGCATAGGCCACCACGTCGTCCCATCGGCGCACGCCAACCGACCCCTTGGAGGTCGCAATACACCATGCAGTTCATCAGCACCCGCGGGCAGGTACCCCCCACCCCGATCGATTCCGCGCTGGTCGCGGGCCTGGCGCCCGACGGTGGGCTGTACGTGCCCGAGTCCATTCCCGCCGTCGATTTTTCCGCACCCGCGGCGCGCCTGTCGGACACCGCGCTGCGTACGCTGGCGCCGTTCTTCGTGGACTCCGCGCTGCGCGGCCGGCTGGACGCCATCTGCACCGCGGCGTTCTCGTTCGACGCGCCGCTGCGGCCGCTGGCAGGCCCGGGCGACCACGTGCTGGAGCTCTTCCACGGCCCCACCGCCGCCTTCAAGGACTATGCCGCGCGCTTCCTGGCGCGGGCACTGGAAGGCCTGCGCGATCCGGACGCGGCGCCCACCACGATCCTGGTCGCGACCTCCGGCGATACCGGCGCCGCGGTGGCGGCCGCGTTCCATCTCCGCCCCGGCTTCCGCGTGGTGATCCTGTATCCGGAAGGCAAGGTGTCCCCGCGCCAGGCGCACGGGCTGGGCTGCTGGGGCGACAACATCGCCGCCTTCCGCGTGGAGGGCAGTTTCGACGACTGCCAGCGGCTGGCCAAGCAGGCGTTGTCCGACGATGCGCTGCGCGCCCGCGTGCCGCTGGGCTCGGCCAACAGCATCAGCCTGGGCCGGCTGCTGCCGCAGGCGGCGTACTACGCGCATGCCGCCAGCCATTTCCATGCCGCGCACGGGCGGGAGCTGAACTTCATCGTGCCGACGGGCAACCTCGGCAACGCCAGCGCCGCCTTCGTCGCACGCAGCATGGGCGCGCCGGTCGGCGAGATCCGCCTGGCGTGCAATGCCAACGACACCCTGCCGCGCTACTTCGCCGGCGGCGACTACGCGCAGCAAGCCACCCGCACCACCCTGGCCAACGCCATGGACGTGGGCGCCCCCAGCAATTTCGAACGCCTGCGCCACTGGCATGCCAGCGATGCGGCGCTGCGTGCGGGTTTCGTCGCGCGCGCTGTGGACGATGCCACGATCCGCGACGTGGTGGGCGAGGCCCCGGCGCGCCACGGCGTCATTGCCTGCCCGCACACCGCGACCGCGCTCAAGCTGCTGCAGGAACTGCGCGCGGAAGGCGATGGACGCGACTGGGCGGTGGTGGCCACCGCGCATCCGGCGAAGTTCGAGAGCATCGTCGAGCCACTGGTCGGCCACCCGGTGCCACCGCCGCCGGCGCTGGCCGAATGCCTGGCCAGACCCTCGCACGCGGAGGTGATGGCGGCAGATTACGAGACACTGCGCGGGATACTGCAGCGCTGAGCGACGGCGCGCTCAGCGCGCCGCCATGAAAGCTTCGATCTCGTCGGCGCTGCGCGCCAGCCCGGCCGTGAGCACTTCGTGGCCGTCGGCGGTGATCGCCACGTCGTCCTCGGTGCGGATGCCGATTCCGCGCCACTTCGCGGCCACGCTCGTGTCGTCGGCCGGGATATACAGACCCGGCTCGATGGTGAACACCATCCCCGGCTCGAGCAGGCGCGACTCGCCGTCGATGCGGTAGTCGCCCACGTCGTGCACGTCCAGTCCGATCCAGTGCCCGGTCTTGTGCCGGTAGTAGCGCTTGTAGCTCCCGTCCGCGATGGCTTTCTCCAGCCTGCCCTTGAGCAGGCCCAGGCGCAGCAGGCCTTCGGTCAGGGTGCGGACCGCGGCCTCGTGGCCGGCCTCGTAGGGCACGCCGGGTCGCGCCTGTTCCAGCGCCGCGGCATGGGCGGCGCCGCCCAGGTCGTGCAGCGCGCGCTGTGCCGGCGTAAAGCGCCCGTTGACCGGGAAGGTCCGCGTGATGTCGGCGGCATAGCCCCGATACTCGGCACCGGCGTCGACCAGCACCAGCTCGCCGTCGCGCGCCTGGCCGCGATTGGCGCGGTAGTGCAGCACGCAGGCGTTGGCGCCGGCGCCGACGATGCTCGAGTACGCCGGTTCGGCGTCGGCGGCGCGGAACACGCGTTCCAGCTCGGCTTGGAGCGCGTACTCGTGAACGCCCGGTCGGGCCGCGCGCATCGCCGCCTCGTGGGCATGGATGGTGATCCTCGCCGCCTGGCGCATCAGCCTGAGCTCGTCGCGCGACTTGAACAGGCGCATTTCGTCGAGCAGATGGCCCAGTTCGAGGAACTCGTGCGGTGGCTGCGCGCCCTGTCGCACCTGGGCCCGCACCCGGTTGAGCCAGCCGATCAGCTTGAGGTCGAACTCGGTGTCGCGGCCGAAGTGGTAGTAGACGCGGGTGCGCCCTTCGAGCAGTCCCGGCAGGATCTCGTCCAGGTCGTCGATGGGGTACGCATCGTCCATGCCGAAACCCTCGACCGCGCCCTCGGGTCCCGCGCGCGGCCCATCCCAGCCCTCGCGTTCGGGGTCGCGCTCGCGGCAGAACAGCAGGGTCTCGCCATGCCGGCGCCCCGGCACCAGCACCAGTACCGCCTCCGGCTCGGGAAAGCCGGTCAGGTACCACAGGTCCGAGTCCTGGCGATAGGGATAGTGGGTGTCGCGGCTGCGGATGCGCTCGGGCGCCGCCGGCAGCACGAGGATGGCGTCGTCCCCGGCCATGCGCATCAGCTGGCGGCGGCGGCGCGCATAGGCCTGCGCGCCGATACCGGCGACCGGGCGCATCAGCGAACCGCTCCGGCCGCGGTGGGCTCCGGGGACGCGGAGGCGGCCTGGACGCACCTGCGGCGCTGCGCGCCGCGATCGGGAACGGAACCGGGTGCCATTGCCCGCGACGCCTAGTTCAGGCGGCCGCGATGACGCGGACCCAGCGCGCAATCGCCGTGCAGCAACAGGACTGCGACGCGCACGTACTCTTCGATCTCGGCCAGCGCGTCCTCGTCCTCCTCGTCGCCGTCCTCCTCGGGCGCCGCGGCCGAGAGGCGGACCAGGTCGGCCAGCGCTTCCTCTCCCTCGGCCGACAGCGGCGGTTTCGATCCGGCCGCCAGGCCGAATCCACCGACGAAGCCGCGGCACCAGTCGAACAGGGCGCCGCTGCGCTCGTACAGGCTGGCTCCCTCGCCGGGCAGCAGCAGCTCGAAACCGAACTCCCGGTCCTCCAGCTGCGCCACGCTGGCCGCGCGCAGCCGGTCGAGCGGCTCGCCCTCGGCGACCGCCTCGATGTCGGCATCGGCCAGCACCCGCGCCAGCCAGTCGGGGCCGTCGCTGCCGCCGCCCGCCAGCCAGCCGCACAGAGCACCATGCAGTTCGCTCGCCCCGGTGCCCAGCTCGCGGCTGCGACTGGCCGACTCGACTTCCTGCAGGGACGGCAAGGCTGGGGACACGGGCGTTATCCGGGTTGGGGAGGCCAAGTCTAGAACGTCGACGGAGCCGCTGCATGCACGCCCCCGTCGCATGCATGACCTTTCGCGCTTGTTGCGGGCCGGCGCGGCCGCCTACACTCGACCGGTCGACGAATGCTGCGCGCAGGGGTCTCCGCGTGACGACAAATCCGGGGGATCTCCAGCTCATTGGCGCGGCCGCCACCGTGTCGGTGCTGCTGGTCGCGCTGGTGGTCCTGATCCTGCGCCGTCGCCAGAGCGAGCGCTCCTACATCGCGCGCCTGCGCGACCGCGAAGAGCGTCTGAAGCTCGCGCTGTGGGCCACGGGCGAGCGCTACTGGGACTACGAGGTGGCCAGCGGCCGGGTCAATCGCCTGGCGCTGGACTCGCACGAGGAACCCGGCGGGCAACTGGACGAGGACGTGGTCGACCTCGGCGCCATCATCCATCCCGACGACCTGCCGATGGCGCGGCAGCGCATCGACGACTACCTCGCGGGCGAGACCGACAGTTTCCTGGCCGAGCTGCGCATCGAGCGCGGCGGTGAGTGGGTGTGGATGCGCGCGCGCGGCCGGGCTGTGGCCAGGGACGCCCACGGCAGGATCCTGCGCATCGCGGGTACCGCGCTCAACATCACCGGCACGCGCGCGGCCGAGCGCGAGCTGCGCATCTCCAGCGAGGTGCTGCGCAGCATGAACGAAGCGGTGGTGGTGATCGACCGCAACTTCGATTTCGTGTCCGTCAACCCGGCCTTCCTGCGCATGACCGGGTACGACGAGGAGGAGGTGATCGGGCGCAACTCCAGCATCCTCGACAGCCTGCAGCACGACAGCGCGTTCTACCAGCACATCCGCGAGCAGATCCGGCGCAAGGGCCGCTGGACCGGCGAAATCTGGCAGCGGCGCAAGGACGGGGAGGAGTTCCTCTGCCAGATCGAGTCGAGCCCGGTCCACGACAAGAACGGACAGCTGATCCTGTACGTGATCGTGCTCAACGACATCACCCAGCAGAAGCGCGCCGAGCAGGAGCTGCGCTACCTGGCCAATTTCGACACGCTGACCAACCTGCCCAACCGCTCGCTGCTGTCCGAACGCCTGTCGCGCGCGATCGTGCGCGCCCACCGCGAGGACAACCGCATCGCGGTGCTGTTCCTCGACCTCGACCGCTTCAAGGACGTCAACGATTCGCTGGGACACGCCGCCGGCGACCGGATCCTGCGCGCCGCCGCGGCCCGGCTGCAGCAGACGGTAGGCGTGCATCACACCGTCGCGCGCCTGGGCGGCGACGAATTCACCGTGGTGCTGGAGAACCTGGACACCCCGGACGACGCCGAGCGGGTGGCGCGCGAGATCATCATGGCGTTCGAGGCGCCGCTGCTGCTCGACGACCGGCGCGAGATCGCGATCTCGCCCTCGATCGGCATCAGCCTCTATCCCGACCATGCGCATGTCCCGACCGAACTGCTGAAGCAGGCCGATACGGCCATGTACCAGGCCAAGGCCGCCGGACGTCGCACGTTCATGCGCTACGACGACGCCATGGACGTGGTGGTGCGCCAGCGCGCGACCATCTCCGGCGCGCTGCGCAAGGTACTCGACCGTGGCGAACTGCGTCTGGTGTTCCAGCCGCAGATGGCGCTTGCGCAGGGGCGCATCACCGGAGTGGAGGCCCTGTTGCGCTGGCACAGCGACGAACACGGCGAGATCGCGCCCGCCGACTTCATCCCGATGGCGGAGGAAAGCGGCCTGATCCTGGAGATCGGCGAATGGGTACTGCGCGAAGCCTGCCTGACCCTGCAGCGCTGGCGCCAGCACGGCCTGACCGACCTCACCGTCTCGGTCAACGTCTCGGTGCTGCAACTGCTGCGCGGCGACTTCCCCGAGGTGGTGAGCCGGGTACTCGCGGACATCGACCTGCCGCCCAGCGCCCTGGAACTGGAGCTGACCGAAAGTGTGCTGATGGCCAACGCCGAGCACACCGCCGCGAAGCTGCAGGCGTTCCGCGAACTGGGGGTGTCCCTGGCGATCGATGATTTCGGCACCGGCTACTCCTCGCTGGCCTACCTCAAGCGCCTGCCGATCACCACGATCAAGATCGACAAGGCCTTCATCGGCGACCTCACCCACGACCCGGAAGACGCGGCGATCACCAGTACGGTGATCACCATGGCCCATTCGCTGGGCCTGAACGTCGTGGCCGAAGGGGTGGAGACCGATGCCCAGGTCCAGTTCCTGCGCGACCACCGCTGCGACGAGATCCAGGGCTTCTGGCTGGCGCGGCCGCTCGAGGCCCATGCCTGCATGGCCTTCATCCGCAACTGGCGTCCCGCCGCGGCGCCGGCCGCCGCGCCCCTGGCCGCGCCTTGACCGCCCCGCGCGGCCTGCTATCGTGCCGCCATGGACCACCCCGACGTGATCGCCCAGCTCCGTGCGCTGACCGCGCGCATCGACGCGCTGGTCGACCGCGCCCAGAAGCTGGCCGAGGAGAACCGCTCGCTGCGCCAGCAGCACGAGCAGATCTCCGGCGAACGCTCCCAGCTGCTTGCCAAGAACGAGCAGGCGCGCTCCCGGGTCGAGGCGATGATCGCGCGGCTCAAGTCTCTGGAGCAGCACACGTGAGCGCGCGGGCATGAGCGGCTCCAGCGAGGCGGTCAACGTCCGTCTGCTCGACCGCGAGTACACCGTCGGCGTGTCAACCGATGGCCGCGAGAGCCTGGTCGCGGCGGCGAAACTGCTCGACGAGAAGATGCGCGAGGTGCGCGGCAGCAACCGCATGGCGGCGGTCGACCGCGTGGCGGTGCTGGCGGCGCTCAACCTCGCCCACGAGCTGCAGCTGCTGCGGGTCGAGAACGCCAGGCGCGACCGCGAGATGGCCGACCTGCTCGACGGGCTGCAGCGCAAGCTCGATGGCCTGATCGACGCGCGCTGACGGCGCGTGCGACGGCGCCTCCCGCGCAAGGGCCTGCAGGGCACCGGCACGCGATTGCATCGCCAGCGCACTCGTCCACGTGCGACCGGCCTGCGAAATGAACCGCGCCCCCCGTGCTCCGACAAACGGGCTTGGCAGGTTTTGCGCGCCGGCTATACTGCCTGTGCGTCCTCTGCCGTGATCGACGGCATGCGCAACATTCGCCTTGTCCCTTAATGACGACCACGGGGGCGCCGCGGAATCCGGGTGTGCAGGTCCGCCTTGCAGCGGGAAGCCCGATGGATGCCAAGCGTCCCCACTTGAACCCCGGGTTCAAGGTCGTTTCGCAGGCATCGGCATGGTGGAGGACGTATCCATTCCGGGCGCGCGTTGCGTGGTTTCTCCGCGACGCGCTTCCAGTCACGACGCAGCGCCGGTCACAATAGGCGCATGACCACGCGCCGTTTTCTCCCATGAACGACCGCGACGCGCTGCGACGCGCGATGCGCGAACGCCGCCGCGCCCTGCCGGCCGCCGAACGCATCGCCGCGGCCGACGCCCTGGCCGCGCGCCTGCTGGCGC
>JAEXLY010000266.1 GCA_023444765.1 Pseudomonadota bacterium
GGCCTTCCCCATGGAAACCTTCCGCATCGAGGTGGGCCACATGCACGGCGTACAGCCGGGCAATATCGTGGGCGCGATCGCCAACGAGGCCGACCTGGAGAGCCGCTACATCGGCCGCATCGACATCCGCGACGATCACAGCCTGATCGACCTGCCCCAGGGCATGCCGCGCGAGGTGCTCGAACACCTGAAGAAGGTGTGGGTGTCGGGCCAGCAGCTGCGCATGCGCCGCGCCGACGAAGAAGGCCGCGGCCACGCCGGCCGCCCCGGCCCGAAACCGGCCGGCAAGCCAAGGGGCAAGGCTCCGCCGCGCGGCGCCAGGCCGGGGCCGCGCGGTCGCCGCGACTGATCCCGAGGCACCCGGACGGCACCTGGAACGGGATTGCCGCCACGCGGCTTCCCTGGCCACGGACGCGGCGTCCGGCAGCCGGGAACCTCCGCAGCACCCGTCCCGCGGACGCCACCGGCCAGGCCGGCAAGCGTCACAGCCGCAACCATTGCGTCACGCAGGCGCGATCCTTCCTAGAATCGCGGCATGTCCCGCATCCTCGTCTTCCAGCATGTGGCGGCCGAGCCGCTCGGTACGCTCGATCCGCTGATCCGCCGCCGCGGCCACCGCATCCGCTTCGTCAACTTCGAGCGCGAGCCCGAGGCGCAGCCCGACGTCGACCGTTACCGTGGACTGGTGGTGCTGGGCGGGCCGATGAACGTCGAGGACCAGGCGGCACGTCCGCACCTGCGCACCGAGCTGCGCGCGATCGAGCGCATGCTCGGCCAGGGCAAGCCGGTGCTCGGCATCTGCCTGGGCGCGCAGCTGCTGGCGCATGCGCTGGGCGCGCCGGTCAGGCGCCACCATGTGCCGGAGATCGGCTGGTACCACCTGCGCGCCACCGACGCCGGTCGCAACGATCCGGTACTGTCCCCGCTCGGCGACGAGGCGCCGGTGTTCCAGTGGCACGGCCAGCACTTCGAGATCCCGCGCAGCGCGGTGCACCTGGCGCGCAGCGAAACCTGCGAGCAGCAGGCCTTCCGCTGGGGCGAGAAGGCCTACGGGTTCCAGTTCCACCTGGAGATGGACGAGCCGCTGATCGACCGCTGGCTGGCCACGCCCGGCTACCGCGCCGAGCTCGAACGCCGCGAAGGCCTGCACGACGAGGCCGCGATCCGCGCCCACACCCGCGAGCACATCGCGGCGATGCAGGACCGGGCCGATGCGGTGTTCAACAACTTCCTCGACCTGGTCGGCCGCCCGCAGCGCCGCATCGCCCTGCCCTCGCGCGAATTCGGCTGAGGGCCGGATCGCCCGGCGGCGCGATCGGGCACTCGACTGCGCCGCTCAGGCCGCAACCGGACGCGACGCGCGCAGGCCGAGCCAACCCAGGTCGGCGAAAGCCAGCACCGCCAGCGCCTGCGCCAGCACGAAGCCGATGCCGGCCACGCTCGGCTCCCAGTTCGCCCCAAACGCCACCCAGGCGCTGGCCGCGACCCAGGCGAAGTTGACCGCCACCACGCCCCCCACGGCCCTGCGCGATGGCACCGCCTCTCTCGACAGCCCGTACACCAGGGCGACGAAGGGCAGCAGCGCCATGCCGGCGCCGCGCAACAGCCCGGACGGCAACTGCAGCAGCGGCGCCATCAGGTCGGCGCCGGCGACCAGCAGCAAGGCGGTGGCACCGGTGGCGGCCGCATCCACCAGCAGCAGGCGCGGCAGGAAACGGGGATGGGTGGCGAGGCGGCGCAGCTTCATGGCGGTACTCCTGTTGGATGACGGGGGCCATCGTCGGCGAGACGCGTCATCGACGCGATTACCCGTGGGGTAAGTACGCGCGGCCCCGGGAATGGCTATCGTGTCGGCCATGCACACGCCCATGTCCCGCATGTCCAACGTCGGCGACCAGCTGCGCGACTGGCGCCGGCGCCGCCGCCTGTCCCAGCTCGATCTCGCCGGTCTGGCCGACATCTCCCCGCGCCACCTGAGCTTCGTCGAGACCGGCCGCTCCGTCCCCAGCCGGGCGATGCTGCTGCGGCTGTCGGACCGGCTGGATGTCCCTTTGCGCGAGCGCAACGCGCTGTTCATCGCCGCCGGCTACGCCCCGGTGTACAGCGAACGCCGCATCGACGATCCCTCGCTGGCGCAGGCGCGCCATGCGATCGACCTGGTGCTGCGTGGACACGAGCCCTATCCGGCGCTGGCGGTGGACCGGCACTGGAACCTGCAGGCCGCCAACCGCGCACTGGCGCCCCTGCTCGAGGGCGTGGCACCGGACCTGCTCGCGCCACCGGTCAATGTGCTGCGCCTGAGCCTGCATCCGGATGGCGTCGCGCCGCGCATCGAGAATCTGGGCCAGTGGCGCGCGCACCTGCTGCACCGGCTCGGGCAACAGGTCGAGGCCACCGGCGACGCCACCCTGCTGGCGCTACGCGACGAACTGGCGGCCTATCCCGCGCCGGCCTACGACGAGGACGCGGATCCAGGCGCAGTGGTGGTGCCGCTGCGCATCCGCACGGCGCTGGGTGAGCTCTCGTTCCTGAGCACGACCACGGTGTTCGGCACGCCGGTGGAGGTGACGCTGTCGGAGCTGGCGATCGAGTCGTTCTTCCCGGCCGATGCGGCGACCGGCGAACGGTTGCGCGAAGCGGCCGCCGCGATGCCTGGCGGCCCCGGCGCGGCGCCCTGAAGGTTCAGCGCGCCGGCGCCCCCGCACCGACCCGGGCAGGCGCATCGGCGGTGTCCCCGGACACGGGGTCGGGCAGCGGTTCCACGCCGGCGGCAGGCTCCGGCAGGCTGCCGGGAAGCGGTTCGGGCGACGGAGACAGGATGCGGTCAACCACACCGTCGACCACCCGGCCACCGACCTCCCCGGCAATGCTGGAAGGCTGCAATACCTCCTCGATGCGCCGTCCACCGAAGTCCGGCCCCAGCACATAGAACAGCTCCGACACGCTCGGCCAGCCCAGGTGCGGCGCCAGGAACCAGTAGGCGCCGACCAGCGCCAGCACGAACATCAGCAGCTTCAGCAGCGCACCCACCAGCTTGAACGCCAGCCAGGCGCCCACGACCAGCAGGACCAGCCCCAGCCAGCTCATGCCGCCTGCGCCCGGGGCGAGTCGCCGTCCACCAGCGGGCGCAGCCCGGGATCCAGCGCCACCCGCCCGTCGAATACGAAGCAGCGTCCGTCGTATCCACGGCCGCCGACCGCCTCGAACCAGCCCAGGATCCCCCCGTCGAGCTGCAGCACGTTGTCCATGCCGCTGGCACGCATCCACAGCGCGGCCTTCTCGCAACGGATCCCGCCGGTGCAGTAGCTCACCACGGTCGCATCGGCCAGCGCTTCGCGATGCGGGGCCAGCGCCGCCGGCAGCTCGGTGAAGTTGTCGATCGGCAGCACCAGCGCGCCGGCGAACGTGCCGTATGCGGTTTCCTCGCGGTTGCGCGTGTCGAGCATCACCACCGGCCGCCCTTCATCGTCGGACCCCTGCGCCAGCCAGTGCGCCAGGCGCGCGGGCGAGACTGCCGGCGCACGTTCGCGCACTGGGGATGCGTTCTCGCGGCGGAAGCTGATGATCTCGCGCTTGAGCTTGACCTTGAGGCGGGCGAAGGGGACCTCGCGGCTCCAGCTGTCCTTGACCGCGATGCCGGCAAGGCGCGCATCGCCGCGCACCCGCTCGAGGAATCCCCCGATGGCGGCGTCGGACCCGGCCAGGAACAGGTTGATGCCTTCGGGCGCGACCAGCACGGTGCCGCGCAGGTCGGCCGCTTCGGCCCAGCCGCGCACGCGCGCGGCCAGCGCGGGCGGGTCGGCGATCGCGACGAAGTGGTAGGCGGCGATGTTGCGGATCATGGCGCCATTGTAATCCGGCGATCCATGCCGCCGGCCGGCGCGGCCCTCGGCACGAGCCCTAGTCGGTCCGGGCTTCGTGGTGGTCGCGCACGAAGCGGTCGAGCAGGCGCACCCCGAAGCCGGTGGACCCCTCGGGCACGGTCGGCGCGGCGCTGGAGGCCCAGTCCGATCCGGCGATGTCCAGATGCGCCCACGGCATTGCGCGCTCCACCCACTCGCCGATGAAATAGGCGCCGGCACCCGCGCCGGGCGAGCCGCCACCGTTGCGCAGGTCGGCGATCGGCGACTTCAGCCGCTTGCCGTACTCCTCGCGCAGCGGCATCCGCCACAGTTCCTCGCCGCTGGCCTCGCCCGCCGCCAGCAGCTGCGCGGCCAGCGCGTCGTCGCGCGAGAACAGGCCGGCGTAGTCGCCGCCCAGCGCGGCCACGATCGAACCGGTGAGCGTGGCCACGTCGACGATCAGGCGCGGGCGGTCCTGCCGCTGCACGTACCACAGCGCATCGGTCAGCACCATGCGGCCCTCGGCATCGGTGCTCATGATCTCGAAGGTCTTGCCCGACGCGGTGCGCACCACGTCGCCCGGGCGCGAGGCGCTGCCCGAGGGCATGTTCTCGGCCAGCGCGGCCACTGCCACTGCATTCACCGGCGCCTTGCGCCCCGCCAGCCCGATGACCGTGGCCACCACACTGGCGGCGCCGCTCATGTCGCCCTTCATCTGCCACATGTTGGCGTTGGGCTTGATCGAGATGCCGCCGCTGTCGAAGGTGATGCCCTTGCCGACGAAGGCCAGCGGGGCCTCGCCGGCGGCGCCGCCGGCGTAGCGCACCAGCAGCAGCCGCGGCGGACGCACGCTGCCCTGGCCGACCGCCAGGATTCCGCCCATGCCCAGCTTCTGCATCGCCGGCACGTCGAGCACCTCGATGCGCAGCGGCAGGCCCGCGGCGGCCGCGCGCACGCGGCTGACGAACTCCTCCGGCCACAGTGCGTTGGCGGGCTCGGTGGACAGGTCGCGGGCGAAAGCCACCGCGTCGGCCACCGGCTTCCACTCGGATGTCCAGTGCGCTGCCGCGCCTCCCCCGGCAGCGGTGCGGATCACCAGCTCGCCCTGCCCGGCCTGGGCAGCCTCGTCCGCGTCCTGGCGCGAGCGGTACTTGTCGAAGCGGTACTGGCCGAGGGACGCGCCGAACGCGAGATGCGAGGCGGCATCGGGCTCTTCGCCATCCCAGACCAGGTCCACGCGCGGCGCCTTGGCGCGCGCCAGTGCGCGGCTCACGCGCCCGCCGACATCCTGCAGCCCCTTCGCCGTCAGCGCGTCCTTGCCGGTACCCAGCACCAGCAGCCGGTCGTAACCGGCGAAGCCGCGCAGGTCGAGAACGCTGTCGGCCTTGCCCCTGAATCCGTCCGCTTCCGCGGCGCGCCGCAGCGCGCCTCCGCTACGGTCGTCGATGGCGGCGAAACTGCCTCCCTCCGGCAGTCCCTCGGCCACCGCGATCACGACCGTCCCCTGCCCGGGCAACGCGTGGGCATCGAAGGACAGGCTGCGCTGCGCGAGCGCGACGGCCGGCCAGGCGGCAGCCAGGACGATTGAACACAGCAACGCAACACATCTGGACATCGGATGCCCCGGGCAAGGTCGGAAGGAGGACCGGGGCGTCGTGCCACCGGGCCCAGACCATACCCCGGGCCTGGCGCCCCGAGGCCATGCCGAAAGTCATGCGCGCGGCGACCGGTATCCGGCGACCGCCATCAGCAGCGCGCCGGCCAGCATCGCCAGGGCCACGTTGCGCAGCTCCAGCGGGCTGGCGTGCAGGATCAGCCAGCCGATCACCAGCAGCGCGCTGCCCACCACCCAGGAGGCGGCCGGGACGCGGAACGCCGCCTGGCCTGCGCCGTCGTCCTCGCGCCGCCGCAGCACCGGCACCGCGATGCAGGTGGCCGCATAGGCCAGCAGGCGGGTGATCGTGCTCAGCGCGACCGCGGTGAGGAACGATCCCGACAGCGTGAGCGCGAGCATGCAGCCGGCCGTCAGTGCGATCGCCCAGACCGGGGTGCGGTAGCGCGGATGCGTGCGCGCCAGCAGCGCCGGCAGCTGTCCCCGTTCGGCCATCGCGTAGAGCAGCCGCGGTGCCGACAGCACCAGTCCGTTGAGGGTGCCGGTAATGGAGACCAGCGCCCCGAGCACGATCACGCCCGTGCCCACGCTGCCTGCGAAGCGCCCGGCTGCATCGGCCAGCGGCGCGG
>JAEXLY010000285.1 GCA_023444765.1 Pseudomonadota bacterium
CGGGCTCGCGCGCGGCCTCGGGCAGGTCTTCGAGCCGGAAGAACACGCCCTTCGACGTGCCGCCGCGCATGTAGGTGGCGGGAATGCGGACCTGTCCGCCCGCCGGATGGGGCGCTGGCGCGCGCGACGCCTTCTGCGCGACCTCGCCGCCTTGCGACTTCCAGCCGTGGAACCCGCCGGCGACGTGGGCCACGCGTTCCAGGCCCATGTCCTGCAGTGCCGCGGCCGCCAGCGCCGAGCGCCAGCCCGACTGGCAGTACAGGACGAAGCGCCGCTGCTGCCCGAACACGGGCTTGAAGTAGGGGCTGTCGGGATCGGCCCAGAACTCGAGCATCCCGCGCGGGGCGTGGAAGGCGCCGGGCACCATGCCTTCGCGCTCGAGCTCGCGTACGTCGCGGATGTCGACGAACTGCACGTCCGGATCGCCGAGCAGCGCCTTCGCATCGTCCACCGGGATCGTGGCGATGCGCGCGTTGGCGTCGTCGACCAGCTGCCTGATGCCTTTCTTCAGTGCCATGGGATGTCCTGCGTGCGATTCGTGGTCAGAAAGCCTGTTGCGGGCCGGCCGCGCCGAGCAGCTCGCACTGCGGCGGAGCCGGCAACGGGCGCCGCGCCAGCGTCCGGCAGGGCTCGGGATGGTGGGCGGCGGCCACCAGTTCGAGGGCGTCGATGCGCCAGGCGATCGGCGCCGCCAGCCAGCGCG
Organism: Pseudomonadota bacterium; assembly: GCA_023444765.1. Taxonomy (GTDB): domain Bacteria; phylum Pseudomonadota; class Gammaproteobacteria; order Xanthomonadales; family Xanthomonadaceae; genus Luteimonas. The sequence goes on from JAEXLY010000285.1 coordinate 704, forward strand.
AGCCGTCCTGCACGAATGGCGGGGCGTCGCACAGCGTCACGTGCGGGGTATGGCCATGCCCGCAGTCGATGCCCTCTGCCCGCAGGGCCGCCCGCACCTCCTCGAGCAGCCGGGCAAAGCCGGCCGGAACGCCATGGGCGCGCAGCACCCAGCGATCCCCCAGGACGACCCGGTTGAACAGCAGGTCGAACGCCGGCGCGCGGATCCGCGCCAGCGCGCGCCGCAGTGCCGACTCGCGCTCCGCAGGCGCGCCGATCGAGAACGACTGGTGGAGATTCCCGGCAGGCCATCGCTCGCCCCCCGGATCCAGCCCGAGATCCGGCAGCACCGCATCCATGCGCTCCGCCGTCGCGACCGGCGGGCGCGCGATCAGCGCCAGCTCTCCGGCCTGCATCGCTCAGGCCCCGTCCGGGATCTCGGGTTCGACCAGCTTCGCCAGCATGTCCAGCGAATCGCGCCAGCCCAGGTAGCACATGTCGACCGGGATCGCGGCCGGAATGCCTTCCTGCACGATCCGCAGGTCGGTGCCGGCGATGCTCTTGCCCAGGGTGATGGTGACCCGCATCTCGCCCGGCAAACCCGGATCGTCGAAGCGGTCGGTGTGGACGATGCGCGCGTTCTCCACCAGCTCGACGAACTTCACCGTGAATGCATGGCTCGAGCCGGTGCCGAAGTTGGTGAATGACATGCGGTAACCGCCGCCTACGCCCGCCTCGAACGCGTGCATCTTCGCGATGAAGCCGTGCGGCGGCAGCCAGCGGGCCAGCGCGTCGGGGTCGAGGAAGGCGCGATACACGCGCTCCGGCGGCGCGGCCAGGATGCGGTGCAGCTGCACGGTGCCGGGGGAGGCCTGGTCGGTCATGCGGATGTCTCCGGTGGGAATGTCCGTGACGACGAACCGGTGTGCCCGCATTCGACATCGCCGCCCGACCGCGCCAGCCCGGTCCCATGTCCGCGGTTCCTCAGGCCGCCTGCGCCGACGCCAGGAAGTCCTGGGCGAAACGCTGCAGCACGCCGCCGGCCTCGTAGATCGACACTTCTTCGTCCGAATCCAGGCGACAGGTCACCGGCACCTCGACCGTCTCGCCATTGCGGCGGTGGATCACCAGGGTGAGCGTCGCGCGCGGGCGGCGCTCGCCGACCACGTCGAAGGTCTCGGTGCCGTCGATGGCCCAGGTGTGGCGCGTGTCGCCGTTCTGGAACTCCAGCGGCAGCACGCCCATGCCGATCAGGTTGGTGCGGTGGATGCGCTCGAAGCCTTCGGCGACGATCGCCTCCACGCCCGCCAGGCGTACGCCCTTGGCCGCCCAGTCGCGCGAGCTGCCCTGGCCATAGTCGGCGCCGGCGATGATCACCAGCGGCTGCTTGCGCTGCATGTAGGTCTCGATCGCCTCCCACATGCGCGTCACCTGGCCTTCCGGCTCGATGCGTGCCAGCGAGCCCTGGCGCACGCTGCCGTCGGCGTTGCGCACCATCTCGTTGAGCAGCTTGGGGTTGGCGAAGGTGGCGCGCTGCGCGGTGAGGTGGTCGCCGCGGTGGGTGGCGTAGGAATTGAAGTCCTCTTCGGGCAGGCCCATCTTCGCCAGGTATTCGCCGGCGGCGCTGGAAGCGAGGATCGCGTTCGAGGGCGAGAGGTGGTCGGTGGTGATGTTGTCGCCCAGCACCGCCAGCGGCCGCATGCCGGTGAGCGTGCGCTCGCCCGCCAGCGCGCCTTCCCAGTACGGCGGGCGGCGGATGTAGGTCGATTGCGGGCGCCAGTCGTACAGCGGGCTCACCGTCTCGCCCGACTCCACGCGCAGCTTGAACATCGGCCCGTACACGGCGCGGTACTGCTCGGGCTTGACGCTGGCCTTGACCACCGCGTCGATCTCCTCGTCGCTGGGCCAGATGTCCTTGAGCGTGACCGGGTTGCCGTCGGCATCGACGCCAAGCGCGTCCTTCTCGATGTCGAAGCGCACCGTGCCGGCGATGGCATAGGCGATCACCAGCGGCGGCGAGGCCAGGAACGCCTGCTTGGCATAGGGATGGATGCGGCCGTCGAAATTGCGGTTGCCGCTGAGCACGGCCACCGAGTAAAGGTCGCGCTCAATGATCTCCTGCTGGATCTTCGGATCCAGCGCGCCGCTCATGCCGTTGCAGGTGGTGCAGGCGAAACCGACGATGCCGAAGCCCAGCCGCTCCAGGTCGTCGAGCAGGCCCGCCTCGCGCAGGTACAGCTCGACCGCCTTCGAGCCGGGCGCCAGGGATGTCTTCACCCAGGGCTTGCGCACCAGGCCCCTGGCCAGCGCGTTGCGCGCCAGCAGACCGGCGGCGATGACGTTGCGCGGGTTGGACGTGTTGGTGCACGAGGTGATGGCGGCGATGATCACCGCACCATCGGGCATCCGCCCGTGCGCCTCCTCGCCCCTGCCGGCCAGCAGCTTCGCCTCGTCGGCGATGCCGCGCTCGGCCAGCGCGCTGGTGGGCAGGCGGCGGTGCGGGTTCGAAGGGCCGGCCATGTTGCGCACCACGCTCGAGAGGTCGAAGTGCAGGGTGCGTTCGTACTGCGCACCCGCGAGATCGTCGGCCCACAGGCCCGCCGCCTTCGCATAGGTTTCGACCAGGGCCACCTGCTCGTCGGTGCGGCCGGTCAGGCGCAGGTAGTCCAAGGTGTTGTCGTCGATGAAGAACATCGCCGCGGTGGCGCCGTACTCGGGTGCCATGTTGGAGATCGTGGCGCGGTCGCCCACGGTGAGCGCGGCGGCGCCCGGCCCGCGGAACTCGAGGTAGGCGCCGACCACCTTCTGCTGGCGCAGGAACTCGGTGAGCGCCAGCACCACGTCGGTGGCGGTGATGCCGGGTGCGGGCTTTCCGGCCAGCTCCACGCCGACGATGTCGGGCGTGCGCATCCACGAGGCACGTCCCAGCATCACGTTCTCGGCTTCCAGGCCGCCCACGCCGATCGCGATCACGCCCAGCGCATCGACATGCGGGGTGTGCGAATCGGTGCCCACGCAGGTGTCCGGGAAGGCCACGCCGTCCTTCACGTAGACCACCGGCGACATCTTCTCCAGGTTGATCTGGTGCATGATCCCGTTGCCCGGCGGGATCACGTCCACGTTCTTGAACGCCTGCTTGGTCCAGTCGATGAAGTGGAAGCGGTCCTCGTTGCGGCGATCCTCGATCGCGCGGTTCTTCGCGAAGGCCTGCGGATCGAAGCCGCCGCATTCCACCGCCAGCGAGTGGTCGACGATCAGCTGCACCGGCACCACCGGGTTCACCGCCGCCGGGTCGCCGCCCTGGTCGGCGATGGCATCGCGCAGGCCCGCGAGGTCCACCAGTGCGGTCTGGCCGAGGATGTCGTGGCAGACCACGCGCGCCGGGAACCAGGGGAAGTCCAGCGCGCGCTCGCGGCGCACCAGCTGGCCGAGGTAGTCATCGATGCGCGCAGGATCGGCGCGACGCACGATGTTCTCGGCGTGCACGCGCGCGGTGTAGGGCAGCGTGGCCCAGGCGCCGGGCTGCAGCGACTCGACGGCTTCGCGCGCGTCGAACCAGTCGAGCTGGGTGCCGGGAAGGGGCTTGCGGTGCTGGCTGTTCATGGCTGGCGACTCGGAGAGGGATCTGGCATGTCCCTTCCCCCGCCTGCGGGGGAAGTGCCCGAAGGGCGATGGGGGCGCGCGCGCCGCGCGCGTCGGGGCAGCGATGCGACGGCTGGCCCCCACCCCGGCCCTCCCCCGTGAACGGGGGAGGGAGCATTGCGGATCAGGGACGCTCGTCGATCGGCACGAACACCTGGTCCTCCGGACCGGTGTAGTTCGCGCTCGGGCGGATGATCTTGCCGTCGATGCGCTGCTCGATGATGTGCGCGCTCCATCCGGAGGTGCGCGAGATCACGAACAGCGGGGTGAACATGTCGGTCGGCACGCCCATCACGTGGTAGCTCACCGCGCTGAACCAGTCCAGGTTCGGGAACATCTTCTTGATGTCCCACATCACCGACTCCAGGCGCTCGGCGATGTCGTACATCTTCGTGCTGCCGGCTTCTTCCGAGAGATCCTTCGCGACCTGCTTGATCACCTTGTTGCGCGGGTCGGACACGGTGTAGACCGGATGGCCGAAGCCGATCACCACTTCCTTGCGCTCCACGCGCGCACGGATGTCGGCTTCCGCCTCGTCCGGACTCTCGTAGCGCTTCTGGATCTCGAACGCGACCTCGTTGGCACCGCCGTGCTTGGGACCGCGCAGCGCGCCGATGCCGGCGCAGATCGCCGAGTACATGTCCGAGCCGGTGCCGGCGACCACGCGGCTGGCGAAGGTGGAGGCGTTGAACTCGTGTTCGGCGTACAGGATCAGCGAGGTGTGCATCGCGCGCACCCAGGTCTCCTTCGGCTTTTCGCCGTGCAGCAGGTGCAGGAAGTGGCCGCCGATCGAATCGTCGTCGGTCTCCACCTCGATGCGCTTGCCGTTGTAGGCGAAGTGGTACCAGTACAGCAGCATCGAGCCGAGGCAGGCCATCAGCTTGTCGGCGATGTCGCGCGCGCCGGGGTGGTTGTGGTCGACCGATTCGGGCTTGACGCAGCCGAGCACCGACACGCCGGTGCGCATCACGTCCATCGGGTGGCTGGATGGCGGCAGCTGTTCCAGCGCCGCCTTCACCGCGGCCGGCAGGCCGCGCAGCGACTTGAGCCTGGTCTTGTACGCGGCCAGTTCGGCGCGGTTGGGCAGCTTGCCGTGCACCAGCAGGTGGGCGATCTCCTCGAACTCGGACGTGGTGGCGAGGTCGAGGATGTCGTAGCCGCGGTAGGCCAGGTCGTTGCCGGTGCGCCCGACGGTGCACAGCGCGGTGTTGCCGGCGGCGGTGCCGGACAGGGCGACTGACTTCTTCGGCTTGAAGCCTGCGGCGGGCGTGGGGTCGCTCATGGCGGGTGTCTCCTGGACTGCGTCAATGCGGGAAGGGGTGGGAGGCGGTTGTCCGCAAGCGGCGTGCGGCTGCGTTGGATGCACTGAAGTGGCCGCGAGGCCACGCCAGCACGCGCCGGAGGGGGGACGCGGACACGACGCGCGTCGTGCCCGCCCCCCCCGCCCCCCC
>JAEXLY010000051.1 GCA_023444765.1 Pseudomonadota bacterium
GCTCCGGCCCCGGCGGGGACGGCCTGCGCCCCGCCGGCCCGCCGCGCGAGGAGGTGGGCAGGGATCGGGAGAGGGAGGCGTGGACCAGGGCGGGCGCTGGGCATGACAGCGTGCCGGGGTACCCTGCCGACGTCCCCGGCAGGGAGGTGTCGGCGGTCCTGCTCCCGTTCGCGGGTGCGGGCGGGACGTCGCCGGAAGCGTGCGCCGGCCCTGCGGCCCGGCTCCCGGCGCACGCCGTGGAGGGGGCCTCAGCGCACCCCGCGTCCGAACACCACCACCTCGAAGGTCTGGATCAGGATCAGCAGGTCGAACAGCAGGTTGTGGTTCTTGACGTAGAACAGGTCGTACTTGAGCTTCTCCTCGGCATCCTGCTTGGAGGCCCCGTAGGCGTAGCGCAGCTGCGCCCAGCCCGCGAGGCCGGGGCGCACGCAGTGGCGCAGGCTGTAGTAGCGCAGCTCGGCATCGAGCTCGGAAACGAATTCCGGACGTTCGGGACGCGGGCCGACGATGCTCATGTCGCCGCGCAGGATGTTCCACAGCTGCGGGAGCTCGTCCAGGCGGGTCCGGCGGATGATGCGGCCCACCCGCGTCACCCGGTCGTCGTTCTTGCCGGCCCAGCGCGCCTTGCCGTCCTGCTCGGCATCGGTGCGCATGCTGCGGAACTTGACCAGCGAGAACACCGATCCCAACAGGCCCACGCGCTCCTGGCGGTAGAGGATGGGCTGGCCCGGGCCGGATTCCAGGCGGATCGCCAGCGCCACCAGCAGCAGCAGCGGCCAGGTCAGCGCCAGCACCGCCAGCGATGCGGCCACGTCCATCGCGCGCTTGCTCAACTGGCGCCCGAGCGAACTGTCGAACCCGCCGGAGAACACCAGCCACGACGGATCGGTCAGCGAAAGTTTGATCTTGCCGGCCTCGCGCTCGAAGAAGGAAGCCAGGTCGGTCACCTGGACGCCGATCTGCTTGCACTGCAGCAGGTCGTGCATGGGCAGGCCACCGCGGCGGTCGTCGGGGCCGAACACGATCTCGTCGATGCGGTGGAGCAGGGCCCATTCGGCCAGCGGTGTGTCGATCGACACCAGCTTGTCCGTGCCCACGGAGGCGGCCTCGTTGCCGGTGCGCACGTAGCCCACCACGCGGAAGCGGCGGCGGTCGGCCTGGCGGCGCAGGCGCTGTTCGATCAGCGCGGCCTTGTCGCCGGCACCCAGCACCAGCACCCGCTGCTTGAGGGCCTCCAGGTCGATCAGGCGGTCGGAAGCGGCGCGCAACCCGGTGATCAGCACGAAGCCGAACGCCAGCGCCATGGTCAGGATGCCGCGGCCGAGTTCCAGCGGCGGGACGGCGTAATAGAGCACCAGCAGGCCGAAGGTGCCGAACATGAACCCGACCGCCTGGCGCAGCAGCGAACCCGACCAGCTTTCGCGCAGGTGCGGCTGGTACAGGCCCATGGTGGTCATGCCCAGCACGATGAAGACGGCGAACAGCCATGCGCGCACGCCCTGCAGCCACAGGGGCGCGTACGACGCCAGCGGCTCGGGGTTGCTGATGAAGCGCAGGTAGATCGCTAGGAACACCGCGCCCGCGAGCAGCAGGGTTTCCAGGGCGATGACGAGGGCCAGCCAGCGCGAGGCTGTGCGCCGCATGAAGCGCGGCATCAGGCTGGCGGCACGGCGCGCGGCGGGCGCCTGCATGATGTCGGTGAGTTCGGCCTTGCTCATGTGCTTGTGTCCCCCTGGCGGCGCCCGCACGGGCCATGTGCCGCATCCGGTGCGTGCCCGGCGGGCGATGTGCCTGCCTGCTGCATGCCGGGGACGGATCAGCGCGGCGCCGCCTGCGGCGCCCGCTTCATGCCGCCGGCTTGTCCTGAGGTAACAGACGCAAGGACTGCCGGGGAGGGGACAGCGGATACGGGCCTGGGCTGGAGCGGGGGCGCCGGATCAGCACTGCCGCAGGGAACGCCGGGACCGGAAATGCACGGCGCCGGCCACGCTGCGCCGGCGCCGGGGGCCGGCAGGCGGGGGACGCTTCGCCCCGAAGCGGGGTTGCGCGAACTGTTCCAGGCGGCCGCCTACCGGCGCCGGGCGGGCCCGGCGCGGCGCGGTCAGCCGTTGCCCGGCGCAAGCGGCGCGGAGCCGTTGCGGCGCCGTGTCGCTGCACCGCCATAGCTCTGCTTCCAGTGGCGCATGAGTTCGCGCAGGGCTTGCGGCTGGTTGGTCGGCGTCGCCTCGCCGGCCTGGTTGCGGCTGTTCTCGCCGTGGCAGCCGGCGCAGGTGCGGATCTCGCCGGCCTGCAGGGTCACCCAGACGCGCTCGCGCACCACCGGCTCGCCGGCCGGATCGACGGTCTGCCAGCTCAGCGCCCGGTTGGCGGGAACGAAGGCGGCCGTCGAGCCGTCGGCGGCGATGCGGACACTGCCTGCCGGCCCGGTGGCATTGGGCAGGTTGGCCGCCACGTTCATCGGCTGCGCAACCGGACGGCGGCCACGGATGTTGTTGCCGTAGGCGCGCACCAGGTTGGCCTGCACGACCTGGTAGTGCGCGATGTCGTAGACGCGGCCGCTGCCGCGCGTCTTGCGCACGCCACCGGGTACCTGCAGGTTGTAGGGCTGCTGGGTATCCCCGCGGTCGCGGCTGGTCTGGTTGCGGGTGACGATCAGGGCCAGCTCGTTGTCGCGCAGCCAGTTGCGCAGCGCGGTCTCGTCCACGCCCTCGCCCGCGAGCACGGCGCGCTCGGGCGAGGGGATGGCCGGATGCGTGGTGGCCGGCGGCGGCGGGCGCGCCGCCACTTCCACCGGATCGAGTTCCCACAACTCGCCGCTGAACTCGCGCGGCGTAGCCGCGTCGGTCCACCAGGAAACGGTCTTGCGGATGCCGGCGGTGAGCGCGGTCCCGGCCACGAACATGCCCGAGCCGTTCACGCCGAGCTGGTGCAGGCGCAGGCGCGAGGAACCGCCGAACGTGGCATCGGACGTGTAGCTGGCGACCATGTCGCCCGAGGTCAGCGGCAGCGGGTTGCGGAAACGTCCGCCGCTCAGGCCGCCGCTTCCGGCAGGCGGGCTGGCGTCGGTGATCGTCATCTGCTCGGCGTTGAGCGTGGGTGCGCCGGTGATGCGCACGATCTGGTTGGTGGTGCCTTCGCCGAACTCGCGGGCGTAGATGCCGTAGTAGATACCCGGCTGCACCGGGTTCTCGCGGATGTGGAAGATGCCGCCATCCATGCGGATGTGCTTGCGGTTGGCGAAGTAGGACTGGTTGACGTTGTCCGACAGCGCGCTGTCATCCATGAAGCTGCGCGGCAGGTAGCCGTAGCTGCCCACCATTTCCTGGCGGCCGATGTGGTTGAGGGTGAGTTCGTCGGTGCCGTCCTGGTTCATCTGCCAGGGCGTGAACAGGTTGTAGGTGTGGTTGGTGACGCGCCCGTAGGGGGAGGTGGACTGCTGGCGCCGCTCCGGGAAGGTGTCGCGCACCAGGCCGACGCGGGTGGCGTTGGCCGCCTCGCTCGAGTAGTTGAACGGGTCGTAGGTGTAGCCCAGGTCGATCGAGCCGTCCTGCTGCTGGTCGTGCTGCAGGTGGTCCCAGCGCGTGTAGATCACGCGGCCGTAGCTGTCGATCGTGGGACTGAAGGCGCCGCTGGGCACGTGGTTGAGCAGGCGCACACGGCCGGTGGCCACTTCGAGCCGGAAGATGCCGGTGACCGTCGGCGTGCTCTCGTACTCGTCGAGGTTGGGATAGAGGTGCGATTCGCCGCGGCGGGGACTGTCGGAGGTGAACAGGATGTCGCCGTCGCTGGTATACAGCGGTGCGACGTTGTTGTAACCCGAGGGCTGCCCGGCGACCTTGGTGATGCGCGCGGTCTGGCCGCGGGCCAGGCCCGTCACCTCGTACAGCTGCCACTTGCCGTTGGTGGTGCCGTAGCGCTGCGTCGGTGCGCCCACCACCATGCTGAAGATCGCCCGGTTTCCGCTCCAGTGCACGGTGGGTTCGCGTACCGCGATGGCATTGGCACCCTGCAGGCCGTCCATGCCATAGCCCGCCTCGCGGGTCAGGTTGCGCAGGGTGCCGTCGGCGTAGCGGATCATGAGGTCGCCGCCGCGGGGCGCCGATCCCATGCTGGGCATGTGGTTGGCGAAGGTGGACAGCCGGCTGGCGAACGGGTCGCCGCCGGACACGGGGACCTGGGTCACGAACAGGATCGGGTTGGAGATCGCCTTGGCGACCCCCGGCCCGGCGCTGGCCATGCGGGGCTGCGACCCGGTGGCGGGCGGCGCGTCGGTGGTGGCGCCACTGGTCTTGGCGGCGGCCGCGGCGGCCTCCTGCGGCACCTGGGAGCAGCCGGTCAGGGCCAGTGCGAACGCGGCAAGCGCCGGAAGGACGGAAGCCCGGGAAAATCTTCTCATGGGGATGTGCCACCTGGCCAAAGGGTATGAGCTGCACGAACGGAGAGGTCTGTGCGGCTTCCCTGCACCAGCCGGCAAGGGTTCTGCCGGCCCGACCCCACGTCGGCTGACGTGGCTTGTCGGTCCCCGATCGCGTCGTCCTTCCCCCTGAGAAGACGAGCGATCATAGGCGCCTGATCCGTCGTTCAGCAAAATAAAAGCTGAATGAAGACAGGGGTCAAGCAAACGGCCGGGATGGCGGATGACGGCCGGGATGCGGCCGCTCCGGTCACGCGGGGACTGCGACGCAGTTCCCCTGGTGCGCTGTCTAACGGCTGCGGTAGGTGAAGGTCAGGTACCAGACGTTCTGGCGGCTGTCGCCGGTGAGGCCTTCGTCGGAGCGGCGGTAGTGCATGTAGTCCAGGCGGCTGCTCCAGTGGCGTGACCAGGTCTTGACCACGCCCACGCCGAACCGCTTGTCCTCGGTCCGGACGTCCACGCTGCTGAAAGTCGCGCGGGCGACGTCGGCGTATGAGTGGAGTTCCCAGGTCGGGCCGAGCTGGTAGGACAGCTGCATCACCACGCCACGGCGGGTTTCGTCGAACTCGCTGGAATCGACGTAGTCCACCCGCTCGTAATAGGGACCCACGGTGACGCCGGTGCGCTCGTGGCGATAGGCCCAGGTAAGGTCGGCGCGGTCGTCCTCGTAGATCGAGGCGCTGACGGCCGAGGAGGCGGTGGACAGGCGGTCGGGGACCTCGACGGCGGCGCTGATTCCCTGGATGGCCGAGTCGGAGGCATCGGTGAGCTGGTGGGCCAGGCCCAGCGACAGGGCGTTGCGCGGACTCAGGCGCCACTCGGCCTGGCCGCGGACCATCGGCTGCGATGCGGAGCTGCCGTCGGCATAGTCCACCCAGGTATAGCCGGCGTCGAGTGCGAAGCTGACCCGGGCCAGTTCCCGCTGGTAACGCATGTAGGCGTCGTAGCGCCGGTAGTCGCGGGCGGTGGGGGCGTCGAAGTCCACGTCCTGGCCGCGCGCGCTGAGGGTGATGCTGCTGGTCGGGTCCAGTGAGCGGATCGCGTGCAGCGAGGCGCTGATGCGCTCGGACTCGAAGTCGTCGGCCTCCTCGGCGCTGCTGTCGATCCAGCGCAGTTCGGCGCGGCCACGCACCGACTGGTTCCAGTTGAAGTGCAGGTTGGGTCCCAGGGCGAGCACGTTCACCCGCTGCCGGTTGTTGGGCGCGTCGGGGGCGAAGCGGTCGATGGGCCGCATCTCGAGGCTGTCCTCGATCGTGAAGCTCAGCGTCTCGGGCACGAAGAACCAGTTCAGGCGGCCGGCCAGGCTGCTTTCGAACGCGTTGGACTGGGGACCTTCGAAGTAGTCCCAGTACTCCAGGCGTGCGCCGAGGTTGGCCTGTACCGTCGAGGTCTCCTCGGACACCACGATGCCGAAGCCGGTGCGGACGGCGCTGGAACTGGCCGGGTCGACCGGGTCCATCAGCACGTTGTCGTTGCGCTCGATGCCCATGTCGGCGACGTAGTCGATGCGCACGGCCTGCGCCTGCAGCGAGGCCAGCGCCAGCGCTGCGGCGCAGGATGCGGCAAGGCACTTCCTGCGGATGGTCATGGTGGCGCCCCGGTTCATGCCGCTGCCTTCAGTAGATGTTGTTGAACACGACGCCGGCGAGCTTGGCCGGGTCGAAGCTGGCGGCGGCCTCGTCGATGCGGTCCACCGCGGCCTGGCCGTAACCGGCGACGACGACGATCAGGTCGGCCAGGTCGGAGAGGATCCGCGCGTCGGGCGAGTTGAGCACCGGCGGGCTGTCCAGGATCACGTAGCGGTTGGCATCGGTGCCGCGCAGCGAATCGATGAGCATGCGCATGCGGCTGGAGCTGAAGTACTCGCCGGTGGTCTCGCGCGGGCTGCCGCTAGGGATCAGGGTCAGCCGTGGCAGCCCGGTGTCGTACTGGATCGCCGGCAGGTCGGTGACGCTGCCGTCCAGGTAGTCCATGATCCCGCCCCCCGCCATGTCGACCCCGAGTGCGGCGTGCTGGGCCGGGTGCACGGCGTCGCAGTCGACCAGCAGTGCGGTCTTGCTCTCGTCGAACGCGAACGCGGCGGCGAGGTTGCGGGCGACGAAGCTGCCGCCGCAGCCGGCCTGGACCGGCGCGACGAGCACGACGAAGTTGCGGTCCTGTCCGAGCGCCAGGAGCCTGGTCCGCAGTCCGCGGAAGGCATCGGCCTGGGCGCGGACCGAATCGTTGCGGTGGATCAGCTTGCGCTCTTCCAGCGCGACCGGCGACAGGGGGTGAACCGCCCCGTCGGCGCGGGTGATCGAACGCGACCCCGTCACGCCCGCAACAGGAGGATCGAGGGCATCTCGGCGTGCATTCACTAACGTCTGCTCCATGGGTATCGGCCGGCGTGTCGGTGGTGGATCAACCGTGGGACATCTTGTAGGCGTAGGTCAGCGCGTACAGCAGCAGGACCGCCACCACCACGCAGGTTCCCACCGTCAGGTTGACGACCTGCCTGCGCCGCTCGCGCGGCGAGGGGTAGGCGGGAATGGTCGCCAGCAGCGGATAGCGGCTGTGCGCCTCGATCAGCTGCGGACTGCGCACGCGCGGGTCGAACCGCACCAGCAGCCAGAGCAGGCCGAGGGGGATGGCGACAGCGGCGAGCAGGCCGGCAGCGGCGATGTGCATGAAGCGCAGTCCGGTGGGACGCAGCGGCATGGTGGCCGGGTCCTGCACGCGCAGGGTCAGGCCGCGGTTCTCCAGGTCCAGGCCCATGGACACGCGCGCGTTCTCGCGACGGCGCAGCAGATCCTGATAGATCTCACGGTTGACCTCGTAGTCGCGGGTCAGCTCGGCCAGCACGCTTTCGGAGGCGGCGATGCGGCGGCTGCGGTCCAGTTCCCCCTGCAGCAGGCTTTCGGCCACGCCCATGCGCGAGCGGGTGGCGGCGACCTCGCGCCTGGTCTGCGCGAGCTGGCTGCGCAGTTCCTGGTAGAGCGGATTGAGCTGCGAATCCTCAGACCCGGTGGCCGACTGCCCGGACGCGGCGCGGTCGCGCTCCTGGGCCAGCTGGCGCTGCACGTCCTCCATCTGGTGCCGCACGCGCAGCACGTCGGGGTGGCGGTCGGTGAAGGTCAGCAGCAGGCGGTCCAGCTCGGCCTGCAGTTCGATCAGACGCGTGCGGTAGAGCGTCTCGCGCGTCTGCACCGAGGTGACCGCCGACTCCCCCGACAGCTGCGAGGCGATCGACGCCTCGCGCGACTGCTGCTCGAGCAGGGCCATGCGCGTCTGCTCCACCTGGGTACGCAACGCCGAGATGCGCGAATGCACGTCGGTCGCGCTGCCCGGCTGGGCGTCGGCGTTGCGCGAGCGGTACTCCTGGAGGTTGTTCTCGGCATCGGTGAGCTTGCGGTGGTATTCCTGCACCTGCTTCTCGATGAACTCGTAGGCCTCGCGACTCTCCCGGCTCTTGGTGGCCAGGGTTTCGCTGATGAACAGGCCGCCCAGCAGTTCGGTGACGCGGTAGGCGCGCTCGGGGTCGTTGTCGCGATAGGTGATCTGCACGAGATCCGCGCGCGGGCTGGTCACAAGGGTGCGTCCCTGGATCTCCTCCATCAGCCGGTCCTTCTGCAGCGCGGTCATGCCGCCCGCGGCCCAGCCTCCCTTCTCGACCGCCTGCGACAGCACCTTGCGGCTGTAGATGATCTGGCGCGCCATGCCGGCCCGGTCGGTCACGCCGGTCGGCACCGCGCGACCTTCCAGCAGCGGCTGGATGATGTCGCTCTCCTGGGCGAGGATCGTCACCGAGACCTGGTAGTTGCGGCCGACGACGAACAATCCGAGCACGAAGGTCAGCAGGGCGATGGCCGCGAAGATTCCGGTCAGCACGACGATGCGCCTGCGCCCTTCCTTCAGGACCAGCTTGACGTACTCGATCGGCGAGATGGACGGCCGGTTGGGTGCGGCCGCGGCGACCGCGGCGCGCTGGGGCACGGGCAGGCTGACCGGTTGCATCAGAACGCCCGCTCCGGAACGGTGACGACATCGCCCGGGGCGACCTGGAAGTTGGTGCTCAGGTCGCCGCGGTTGATGATCTTGTCCAGGCGCACGGCATAGCTGGTGGTCCGCTCGCCGTCCTTGCGGTACAGGCTGGAGCGGTCGGGCGCGGCGAACTCGTTGACCCCGCCGGCGGCCAGCACCGCGTCCAGCACGGTCATGCCCTGGCGATAGGGGATCGACACCGGGGTGCGCACCGCACCGGTCACGCGCACGCGCGAGAGGTACTCGTGGCTGCGCAGGTCGGTGAGGATCACCGCCACCTGCGGGTCGCGCACATAGGCCGACAGCTTGTCCTGGATGTCGGCGGCGACCTCGGCGGGAGTGCGGCCACCAGCCACCACGTCGCCGATCAGCGGCACCGAGATCTTGCCGTCCGGCCGCACCGGCACGGTGATGCCCAGTTCCGGGTTGCGCCACACCGCGACCTGGACCACGTCGTCGACGCCGATGGCGTAGTCCTCCACCGGGCCCTGGGTCGGAGCCGGCGGCGCCACTGCCAACCCGCCTCCGCTGGCGCAGGCCGCCAGCAGCGCGGCCAGCAGCATCACGATCAGTTGCCTCGACATGCCCATCAGGGAATCCCCGTTCGTTGTTCCGATGGCATGGTTAACGGGGAAAGGCCGCGACAACGGTCACGGACGGCGCATGCGGGTTCAGACGCCGTGGTAGCTCCGGTACCACTCGACAAAGCGCGCCACGCCCGTCTCGATGGTGGTCGACGGCGCATAACCCGTATCGCGCTGCAGCGCCGCGACGTCGGCTTCGGTGTCCGGCACGTCGCCCGGCTGCATCGGCAGCAGGTTCTTCTCGGCCGTGCGACCGAGGCACTGCTCGAGCACCTCGATGTAGCGCAGCAGTTGCACCGGCTGGTGGTTGCCGATGTTGTAGACGCGGTAGGGCGCACTGGAGGAACCGGGATTGGGTCTCAGCGGGTCGTAGCCGGGGTCCGGGCCGGGAACGCGGTCCAGGGTGCGGACCACGCCTTCGACGATGTCGTCCACATAGGTGAAGTCGCGGGTGTGGCGACCGTGGTTGAACACGTCGATCGGCCGTCCCTCGAGGATGTTCCTGGCGAACAGGAACAGCGCCATGTCCGGCCGGCCCCACGGCCCGTACACGGTGAAGAACCGCAGTCCGGTGGTAGGCAGGCCGAACAGGTGGCTGTAGGTGTGGGCCATCAGCTCGTTGGCCTTCTTGGTCGCCGCGTACAGGCTCACCGGATGGTCCACGCTGTCCTCGACCGCGAAGGGAAGCTTGCGGTTGGCGCCATAGACCGAGCTGGAGGAGGCGTAGACCAGGTGCTCGATCCCGCCGTGGCGGCAGGCCTCGAGCACGTTGGTGAAGCCGACGATGTTGCTTTCGATGTAGGCGTGGGGGTTCTCGAGCGAATAGCGCACGCCGGCCTGTGCGGCGAGATTGACCACCCGCTGCGGAATGAAGTTGGCGAACGCCCGCTCGAGCGTGCCGCGGTCCTCCAGCGACCCCTGCACGAAGGAAAAGCCCGGCCGCGGCAGCAACCGGTCCAGGCGCGCCTGTTTCAGTGCGGGATCGTAGTAGTTGTTGAGGTTGTCGTATCCCAGGACCTCGTCGCCACGCTCGACCAGGCGGTGGCTCAGGTGGGAGCCGATGAAGCCGGCGGCGCCGGTGACGAGTACGCGCATGCGGATGTCCGTTGGTGGTCAGAGGCAGCCGTCGACGCGCTCGCGCGGCAAGGCGCGCTTGACGTCGAACACCACCGAGTCGGCCTTGCCGAAGGCGCGCACGCCGTCGGCGCCCAGGGCCACGAACTCGCGGTGCGCGACCGCCAGGATCACCGCGTCGTACTGCGCCGGCGCCGGGTCGGCCACCGGCGAGATGCCGTACTCGTGGTGGGCCTGGGCGGGCGAGACCCAGGGATCGTGCACGTCGACGTCGACATTGTATGTGCGCAGCTCGTCGATGATGTCGGTCACCCGGGTATTGCGCAGGTCCGGGCAGTTCTCCTTGAACGCCAGGCCCAGGATCAGCACTTTCGCGCCCGCGGTACGCAGGCCGCGCTGCTGCATCAGCTTGACCACGCGCTGGGCCACGTGCCCGCCCATGCTGTCGTTGATACGGCGGCCGGCGAGGATCACCTCGGGGTGGTAGCCGATCTGCTGCGCCTTGTGGGTGAGGTAGTAGGGGTCCACGCCGATGCAGTGGCCGCCGACCAGGCCGGGGCGGAACGGCAGGAAGTTCCACTTGGTCCCCGCCGCTTCCAGGACCTCGTGGGTGTCGATGCCGAGCCGGCCGAAGATCAGCGCCAGTTCGTTGATCAGGGCGATGTTGACGTCGCGCTGGGTGTTCTCGATCACCTTGGCCGCCTCGGCCACGCGGATGCTGGAGGCCTTGTGGGTGCCGGCGGTGATCACGCTGCCGTAGAGCGCGTCGATGAAATCGGCCGCCTCCGGGGTGGAGCCCGAGGTCACCTTGAGGATGGTTTCCAGGCGGTGTTCCTTGTCGCCGGGATTGATCCGCTCCGGGCTGTAGCCTGCATGGAAGTCCTCGTTGAAGCGCAGGCCCGACTCGCGCTCGATGATCGGCACGCACACCTCCTCGGTCGCGCCGGGGTACACCGTGGATTCGAAGATCGCCACGCCGCCGCGGGAGATCGCCCGGCCGACGGTGCGGCTGGCCGATTCGAGCGGGCGCAGGTCCGGGCGCTTGTACTCGTCGATCGGCGTGGGCACGGTGACGATGAACACGTTGCAGCGGCGCAGCGCTTCGGGATCGGCCGTGCACTCGAGCCGGGTCGAGGCGCGCAGCTCCTCCTCCGACATCTCCAGGGTCTGGTCGTGGTGGCGGCGCAGCTGATCGACGCGGTCGACGTCGATGTCGAAGCCTACCGTCGGGTAATGGCGGCCGAAGGCGGCGGCCAGCGGCAGGCCGACGTAGCCCAGCCCGATCACGGCGATGCGGATGTCGTTGCGTTCGGGAAGCGGTGCGGTCATTCGTCGGGCCGTCTCGTCGGTGGAGGTCGCATTCTAGGCACGGCCGCGACGGCCGGGCACGAAGGGGGCGCGACATGGCAGAACGTGGATCACGCCCGCGTGCGGCCAGCGCGCGCCGGGGACCGTCGTGTCGGATAATCGCGCCACCGCACTCCTGGGCCCGCGACATGCGCATCCTCGTCTTCGGCGGCACCGGCTACATCGGCAGCCACACCTGCGTCGAACTCGCCGCGCGTGGCCATGACCTGGTGGTGGCCGACAACCTGAGCAACAGTTCGGAACAGGTGCTCGACCGGCTGCAGGCCATCGTCGGCCGGCCGCTCGACTTCCGGCGCGTCGACCTGCGCGATCGCGATGCCACCGTCGCGCTGCTGGCCAGCGGCGGGTTCGATGCGGTGGTGCACTTCGCCGCGCTCAAGGCCGTGGGCGAGTCCTGCGAGCGCCCGCTCGACTACTTCGACAACAACATCACCGGGACGCTCAACCTGTTGCAGGCGATGCGCCAGGCCGGCGTGCGCAGGATGGTGTTCAGTTCCTCGGCCACGGTGTACGGCGACCCCGACCGGGTGCCGGTGGACGAGGACGCGCCGCTGCGCGTGACCAATCCCTATGGCCGCACCAAGCTGGTGATGGAGCAGCTGATCGCCGACCTGTGCACGGCCGATCCGCGGTTCCAGGCCGGCATCCTGCGCTACTTCAACCCCGCGGGCGCGCACGCGTCCGGGCTGATCGGCGAGGATCCCTCGGGCGTGCCCAGCAACCTGATGCCCTACATCTGCCAGGTAGCCGTGGGCCGGCGCGAGCGGCTGAGCGTGTTCGGCGGCGACTGGCCCACGGTCGACGGCAGCGGCGTGCGCGACTACATCCACGTGGTCGATCTGGCGCGCGCGCATGCCGATGCGCTCGACACGCTGGAGCGCAGCGGCGACGGATTCACGGTGAACCTCGGCACCGGCGCGGGCGTGAGCGTGCTGCAGCTGGTCCAGGCCTTCGAGCGCGCCTCGGGGCGCGAGGTGCCCTACGCGATCGTCGGGCGGCGCGCGGGCGATGTCGCCGAGGTGTATGCCGATCCCTCGCGCGCCCAGGCACTGCTCGGATGGCGCGCGCAGCTGGATGTGGACGCGATGTGCCGCGACGCCTGGCGCTGGCAGTCGATGAATCCGGACGGCTACGGCAGCTGAGCGCACAGGCGTGCGGCCACTCCGGCCGGCGCGCGCATCCAGGCGTAGTGGTCGGCACGGGTGCCGGCGAGGTCGGCATCCAGGCATTCCACGCGAGCCGGTGCCTTCGGCATCTTCGACAGCAGGAAGTCGAGCGACGTGCGCGGCGCCAGCCAGTCCTGCGACAGCAGCAGGGCGTGGACCGGGCGGGCGACCTTCGCCAGGTCGGCGTCGAGGTCGGTCCCCAGTCCCGTGGCCGCATAGTGTCCGCTGATCGCGGTGCGCGCCCAGTCGCCGATCACGCCGGCGGCCTCGTTGCCGCCAAAGCCGATGCGCCGGCCGGGCAGGGCGCCGTTGAACGATGCCAGCCACGGCAGGAAGCGGTAGGCCAGCGGCAGCCAGGCGCGGTGCGGCAGCGGGAATGCACGCCAGTAGGGCGCTCCGCTCGCGACCAGCCAGGCGGCGTCGGCCGCACGCGGCGCCAGGGCCTGACGGCAGCAGGCCAGTTGCCCACCCAGGCTGTGTCCGCCCACGATCCGTGGCAGGGGCTCCGGCAACACCCTTGTCACCGCCGCTTCGCTGGCCGGGATGTCGTGGAGCAGCAGTTCCCGGTAGCCCCAGTCCATGGCGCGGCCCGCGCGCAGGCTGCTGCTGCCATGCCCCCGCCATTCGTGCAGGAACACCGCGACGCCGCGTGCGGCCAAGGCCTCGGCGAAGGGAAGGTAGTGGCGGGCGGCGATCCCCAGCGCAGGCAGCCACAGCAGGCTGCACCGCGGCCGGAGCGGAATGCGTGCCAGCAGTCGCCAGCCGTGGTCGTCGGCCGCCCGAACGTGGTGTTCCTCCTGGGCCGACTCCGCGCTCACTCCTGCTGCACCATCGCGCCGATGTGGTCCAGCACGCAGACATCGCCGTGTCCGGGCCGGTATCCCAGGCGCAGTGCGCGCCCCACGTAGGCGACCGCGGCGGCGGTGGCCTGCGGGACGGGCAAGCCGCGGCAGAGGTTGGCCGCTGCCGCCGAAGCCAGGGTGCAGCCGGTGCCGTGGCCCTCGATCGGCAGCCGCGCATGCGTGAACACGTTCCTGTTCGCCGCATCGCGGTAACGGTCGACCACCTGCGTGCCCTCGTCCAGATGGGCACCTTTGAGCAGCACGGCCTTGGCGCCCATCGCCAGCAGTCGCTCCAGCGCCTGTTCCGCATCGTCGGCGCTGGCGATCCGCATGCCTGCCAGCAGCTCGGCTTCGGGGATATTGGGCGTGAGCAGGTCGGCACGCGGCAGCAGGCGCTTGCGCAATGCGTCCAGCGCGTCCTCCGCCAGCAGCCGTGCGCCGGAGGTGGCGACCATCACCGGGTCGAGCACCAGCGGGGCAGGAGGGTGCGTCTGCAGGGCATCGGCCACGACGTTGATCACCTCGGCGGTGGCCAGCATGCCCAGCTTGACCGCGCCGACCTCGAAGTCGTCGAAGCAGGCGTCGATCTGTGCGCGCAGGAATTCCCCCGGCGGCACGTGCACGGCAGTGACGCCACGCGTGTGCTGTGCGGTGAGCGCGGCGATCGCCGAGAGGCCGTGCACGCGATGCGCAGCGAAGGCTTTCAGGTCGGCCTGGATGCCGGCGCCGCCGCCGGAGTCGGAACCGGCGATCGTGAGGGCGGAAACGGGACGCGTGGACATGGCCTCATTGTGCCGCGTGCCGTCCACCGGTGCGCGGCCGGCAGGGGAGGCCGTGCCGATGGGCCTCGCACGGGTTGTCGGACGCATCGCGGCGGCTTCTGTTCCGGAGACGGCGGCAGACCTCCGGATCCGGAGGTCCCCGGCGACGGCCAGCCGCCGTCGTCGCCTTGATCTCGCCCCCTCCATCCTCCGCGCCCGGCGCGTCGGCGCTGTCCTGTCCGGTCCGAACGACGGGAGACGCGGGTGCAGACGGGGCCACGTGGCGCGTTCTGCGCCGGCTTGCCGTGCGCGGCCGGCGCGCGTGATCCGGCGAGCGGACCACGCAACCTGCGAGCGCGGATGTCCGGCTGGCCACGGCCCTCGACCATGGCCGCCTTGCCGATGTCGCGCCGGAAGCATCCACGCGCGGAAGGCCCGCCGGTGGCACGCCCATCCTGCCGCCCGCGGCGCGGCCCCGTCCGGGGCGAAGCGTTCCGGTCGTGGCGCCCATGGCCGCGCCGATCGTGCGCCAACGAAAAGGCCGCCTTCCGGCGGCCTTCTCCACGCACAGTCGTCGCGTCAGCTTTCCGTTCCCAGCCCCGCCACGCGGCGGGCCTGCAGGAACTTGCCGCTCCAGTAGCCGGTGTCGAGCTGGGAGACGGTCACATCGCGGCCGGTCCGCGGGGCGTGCAGGAAGCGGCCCTCGCCGATGTAGATGCCCACGTGGTCCACGCGCTTGCCGCGGCGGCCGAAGAACACCAGATCGCCGGGAACCAGTGCCGTGCGCTCGACCTTCTCGCCGTCCTGGGCCATTTCGCGCGAGACGCGGGGCAGGTCGATGCCCAGGGCGGTGCGGAACACATAGCCCACGAGCCCGCTGCAGTCGAAGCCGGCTTCGGGCGAGCTGCCGCCCCAGCGATAGGGGGTGCCCAGCAGGGCGAGGCCGCGCTTGAGCAGGGTCTGCACCCGGCCCTCTTCCTGCGGTGCGGACTGCGCCTGCAGGGCCGCGGCCTGGGCGGCGATCAACTGGTTGACGTCGCTGGCGAACAGCACGTCCTGGCTGGCCGGACGCAGCGGGCTGGCCACCAGGTTGCTGGTGACCGAGGACGCAGGGGCTGCCGGCGCATCGGCCGAATCGCCGGCCAGGCCGGGCCCGGCGAAGGCCGGCAACGCGGAGACGGCGAGCAGGCAGCCGCAGAGGGCGGCGAGTCTGCCCTGTCGGGCCGGGCGGGAAGAATGGCGGGTTCGGCCGGACGGGGCGTTTGCGATCGTCACGCGGGCTTCACTTGGGGCGGAACAGCCGCGGAGTCTGCCGGAGTGAAGAGGGCGTGATGTTAAATCAGGGTTAGACAAACCTGTCCAAGTGCGTGATTCCGCTCACAAAGCGGAACGGACCGTTCATTGCAAGACCCGCCTGGCGCCGCTGTAGTGGCGCCGCCAGTAGCTTCCGTCCAGATGGTCGAGGCGGACGGTCCCCCCTGTACTGGGGGCGTGGACAAATCGTCCCTCCCCCACGTAGATGCCGACATGCGTGACCTGGTTGCCGGTTCCGAAGAACACCAGGTCGGCCGTCGCCAGGCGCTGCGGTTCGATCCGGGGACCCTGGTAGCTGGCCAGCTCGCGCGAAGTGCGCGGCAGTCGCAGGTCGAGCATGTCGCGGAACACGTAGTTGACCAGGCCGCTGCAGTCGAACCCCCCTTCCGGGGTGTTGCCCCCGTAGCGGTAGGGGGTACCGACCAGGCTGATCGCCCGCATCAGCACCGCGTTGGCGGCGGCCGGGTCGGCGGGGGTGGTTGTCGGCCAGTCCCGTGCAGGCACCGTGGCCGCGGGGCGCGGGGTGGGACGGACGTCGCCGCGGCCGCAGCCGGCCAGCAGCAGCCCTGCCAGCGCCAGCGCGCAGGCGGTCCGGATTGGCGTTGCCGTGCCCGAGTCCGGATAATGGCCGGCTCCGTCGCCCGACGGCAGGATGCGTTCGCGTGGCGGTGTCATGCGCGGCATCCTGCCCGGGCCGTTCCCTCCAGACAAGCCGCGGCCACCGCCGCGCCCCGCAGCGAGCCGCCATGAAGATCGAGAAAGACCGCGTCGTCCGTTTCCACTACACCGTCTCCGAAGCCGGCCAGCCGCCGCTGGAGTCGTCGAAGGAGCGCGGCGAGCCGCTGGCGATCCTCATCGGCCACGGCAACATCATCCCGGGCCTGGAGAAGGCGCTCGATGGCCACGAGGCCGGCGACAGCTTCGGCGTCGACGTGCCGGCGGCCGAGGCCTACGGCGAGCGCCGTGACGGCCTCACCCAGCGCGTGCCCAAGAAGCATTTCGGCGCGCAGAAGCTGGCCCCCGGGCAGCAGGTCGTGCTCAACACCAACTTCGGCCCGCGCGCGGTGACGGTGGAGAAGGTGGGCATGAGCGTGGTCGACGTCGACCTCAACCATCCGATGGCCGGCAAGGACCTGCACTTCGACATCGAGATCGTCGACGTGCGCGAGGCCGAACAGGTCGAGATCGAGCACGGCCACGTGCACGGCGAAGGCGGCCACCAGCACTGATCGACGGCGCCGGCGTTCGCGCTTTAGCGCGTCGCCTGCGCCGCGTCCATG
>JAEXLY010000199.1 GCA_023444765.1 Pseudomonadota bacterium
GGCCAGGGCTGCATCGAAGGCCGCGCGCTGGGCCGCGTCGAGGTCGAGGTCCACCGCCACCCGCTCGAGTTCCTCCAGCAGGCCCGCGCTGCCACGGGCGGCGGCGGCCGGCGCCGTCCCGGCCTCGCCCACGGGCTTGTAACGCAGCGCGGCGTTGGACACCTTCAGCACGTCGCGGCGGTTGCTGACCTCGATCTCGGCGTTGACGGTCAGGCCGGGCAGCAGCGTGCCATCGGCATTGTCCACGCTCACGACCACCGGGTAGGTGACCACGTTGTTGGTGGTGGTGGCGGCCAGGCGCACCTGGTCGACGACGCCGCGGAACTGGCGGTCGGGGAAGGCGTCGGCGGTGAAGGACACCGGCTGGCCCGGCTTGACCTGGCCGATGTCGGCCTCGTCCACGGCCAGTTCGATCTTCATCTTCGAAAGATCTTCGGCGATGGTGAACAGCTCCGGCGCCTGCAGGCTGGCTGCCACGGTCTGTCCGGGTTCGATCGTGCGCGTGAGCACCACGCCGTCGACCGGCGAAGTGATCACCGTGCGCTCCAGGTTGACGCGGCTGGTTTCGGTGGAGGCCGTCTGCTGGCGGATCTGCGCCTGGGTGGAGGCCACCTGCGCGCGCGCCTGGTCCAGCGCGGCGCGGGCGAGGTCGATGTCGGCCTGCGCAACCAGCCTCTGCGCGCCGAGGTCGGCCTTGCGCCGGTAATCGAGTTCGGCATTGCGCAGGCTCGCCTGTGCCTGCGCCAGCGAGGCGCGCGCGCTCGCGATCTGCGCGGCACCCTGCTCGATCTGGGCTTCGTAGGTGCGCGGGTCGATCCGCGCCAGCACGTCGCCCTGCCGGACCCGACTGTTGAAGTCGACCAGCACGTCGGTGACCTGGCCCGAGATCTGGCTGCCCACGGTCACGGTGGAGATCGCGCTCAGGGTGCCGGTCGCCGAGATCGCCACGCGGACGTCGCCCCGTTCCACCTGGACCGTGCGCCACGGCGAGTCGTCTCCGCCCCGGCTGGCGTCCTTCCACCACCACAGGGCGGCGGCAAGGAACGCCACCGCGACGGCGGCGGCCGCGACAGGACGGGGGAACGGCCACCGGCGGCGGGGCACGGGTTTGCTCATGCGAAGGATCCCGGGAACAGTCGTCGATACCGGCTAACGCACCGCCCCGGGCCCGGTTGACAGCGCCGCGGGACGCGGACTCACGATGGCCCGATCGGCGTGAAGCGCAGCGTGGCGACCGTTCCCTGGTGCTCGACGCTGTCGAGCCGGAGCTGCCAGCCGAAACGGCGGACCAGGCGGTAGGCGATGGTCAGGCCGAACCCCTTGCCCAGCGGGCTGAAGGCATCGGCGCGGAAGAACGGGTCGTAGACGTGCTGCAGGGTCTCGGCCGACATGCCGATGCCGCTGTCGCGGACCACTACCGCGTCGGCCTCGATGCGGACCTCGACGCTGCCCTGCTCGGTGAAGTTGCAGGCGTTCTGGATCAGGTTGCGCACGACCATTGCCAGCACCCCCGGGGGCGCGAACAGCCTCGGCCTGGCATCGGCCGACAGGTGCAGTTCGACCGGCTTGCCGATCAGCGAAGGCCGCGCCTTCTCCACCTCTTCCAGCACCACCTCGCACACGTCGAGCTCCTCGCTCACCGGTGCCACGCCACTTTCGCGCGCGAGTACGAGGAAGGCATCGATCACCGCTTCCATGTCCCGGGCCGCGCGCTGGATGCGTTCCAGGGGACGAAGGGAGTGCGGCGGCAGGGCCGGGTCGGCCAGCATCATGTCGCTGGCCACCCGGATGACCGTCAGCGGCGTGCGCAGCTCATGGCTGGCGTCGCGGGTGAAGTCGCGCTCGCGCTGCACGAACTCGGCCACGCGCGCAGCCAGACCGTGCAGGGCCTGGGACAGGGCCTGGACCTCGCGGCTGGGCTCCTCCACGAAACCCGGGATCGCCGGCATGCCGAGGTCGCCATCGCCGGGATCCCAGCGCGCCACCTCTTCGGCCAGCCGGTTCACGGGCAGCACCATCCCCCGCGACTTGCGATAGGTGAGCGCGGTGATCGCCAGCGCGGCCAGCAGCCCCAGCACGATCATCACCGCGGCCGACGTCCACATCAGCCGGTCCACCGCATGAGTCCGCAGCACCAGGTACAGGACACCTTCGGGCCTGCGCTGCACCAGCACCGCCTTGTGCGAGCGATAGACGAAGTTCACGCCCTCCGGAAGCGACTCCACGTAGGGCGGGATGGCCTCGTCTTCCGGGGCGGTGCGGAAGTAACCCTGCAGCGTGCCGGTGGACGGCAGGTGCGTCCCTTGCGGCGACGACGCCTGCCTCGCCCAGAACGCGTCCGCCTCGACCGTCAGCCGCTGGCGCACCAGCGCATCGCGCGTGAGCAGGGTGAGCATGCTCACGCCGAACACCACCGCCAGGGCCAGCAACAGGCCCTGCGTGACGAACGCGTAGCGGATCTTGCGGGGTAACCCCTGTGGCATTGCGCGCTTCCGCCTGGATCAGGCGGGCGACTGGTCGATGTCGGCGATGCGGTATCCGGCGCTCTGCACCGTGTGCAGCAACGGCTTGTCGAACGGCTTGTCGATGATCTTGCGCAGGTTGTACAGGTGGCTGCGCAGCGTGTCGGAATCGGGCAGGCCGTTGCCCCAGATCTCGCGCTCGATTTCCTGGCGGTTCACCACGCGCGGCGACTCGCGCATCAGGATCGTCAGCAGCTTCATGCCGATGGGCGAAAGCTGCAGCTCGGTGCCGCCCCGCGTGGCGCGCATGCTGGCCGGGTCGAGCACCAGGTCGGCGACCTTCAGCACCTCCGAGCCCACCTGGCGGCGCTCGCGACGGATCAGCGCCCGCAGGCGCGCCTCCAGTTCCTGGATGGCGAAGGGCTTGGTGAGGTAGTCGTCGGCGCCGGAGGACAGGCCGCTGAGCTTCTCGTCCAGGGTATCGCGCGCGGTCAGCATCAGCACCGGGGTGGACTTGCGCGCCTCGGCCCGCAGCCGCTTGCACACCTCCACACCGTCCAGGCGCGGCAGCATCAGGTCGAGCACGATCACGTCATAGCTGTTTTCCACCGCCAGGCGATAGCCGTCCAGGCCGTCGGAGGCGTAATCGACCTCGAACCCGCGGCCCTCCAGGTACTCGCCCACCATTTCCGAAATGTTGCGGTTGTCCTCGACGATCAGGACCAGTCCGCCGGTTTCCTGCCCTGCACGCATGTTTGCTTCCTCGAAGGGGTCTTCAGCTTTGTGAAGGGTGCCAGCGAGGCTGTACAAGCGCCGTGAAGAACCCGAATCTTTTGCGCGCCCGTTCCCCGGAACCCCCTCATGCCACCGTTCGACCGCCTCGTCCCGATCCTGCTCCTGCTCGGGTCCAACATCTTCATGACCTTCGCCTGGTATGGGCACCTGAAGTACAAGTCGGCGCCGCTCCTGCCCGTGATTCTGGTGAGCTGGGCCATCGCCTTTTTCGAGTACTGCCTGATGGTGCCCGCCAACCGCTGGGGCTCGGCCTTCTACTCGGCGCCACAGCTCAAGGGCATGCAGGAGGTGATCACCCTGCTGGTGTTCGCCGGATTCTCGGCCTTGTACCTGGGCCAGCCACTGAAATGGAACCACTGGGCCGGCTTCGGCCTGATCGTGGTCGCGGCCTGGCTGATCTTCATGGACTGAGCCGCAGGCCTGTCGCCGGCTAGAACCGGATCCTGCCGGTGACGATGTCCTTGAACATCACCCAGTCGCCTGCGAAGGAATAGAACGGGTGGCGGAAGGTGGCGGGGCGGTTCTTCTCGAAGAAGAGGTGCCCCACCCAGGCGAAGGCGTAGCCGCAGACCAGTGCTGCCAGCAACCACCACGGATTGCGCGTGGCGATCGCCGTGGCCACCAGCACCAGCGCGCCGCAGCTGCCGATGAAGTGCAGCCGGCGCGAGGTGCGGTTGGCGTGTTCGGCCAGGTAGAACGGATAGAACTCGCGGAAACTGGCGAAGCGGCGCATCGGCGTCCTCCGGTCACGCGGGCCTGGGGGAAAACATGATGACCGCCATGCCCAGCAGGCACAACGCCGCACCCAGCAGGTCCCAGCGGGTGGGCTTGACCGCGTCCACCCACCACAGCCAGCACAGTGCCACGCTCACGTAGACACCGCCATAGGCCGCATAGACGCGCCCGGACGCGGTCGGGTGCAGGCTGAGCAACCAGACGAACAGCGCCAGGCTGGCAGCTGCCGGCAGCAGCAGCCAGGAGCTGCCGCCCCTGCGCAGCCAGAGCCACGGCAGGTAGCAACCGGCGATCTCGGCCACGGCGGTCGCGACGAACAGCAGCAGTGTCTTCATCGCATGTCCCCGGCCGGCGTGGCATGCCCGGCCGTGGTGACGGAGTGGTCGCGGGCCATCTCAGCGCGCTTCGGCCTTGACCCGCGCCCAATACGCTTCCTGCTCCTGCAGCGACAGCGCTTCCAGCGGCCGGCCGTCGGCCGACGCCAGCGACTCCATCCGGCGGAAGCGCCGCTCGAACTTCAGGTTCGCCCGGCGCAGTGCCGATCCCACGTCCACCCGTGCATGGCGGGCCAGGTTCGCGGCGACGAACAGCAGGTCCCCGATCTCCTCCTCCAGCCGCGCCTGCGCGCCGGCATCGTGCGGATCGGCCGCCACGCACGCCAGTTCGGCCCGCACTTCATCGATTTCCTCGTGCAGCTTGTCGATCACCGGCGCTGGGCCTGGCCAGTCGAAGCCGGTGCGCGCGGCCCGGTTCTGCAGCTTCACCGCACGCTGCCATTCGGGCAGGCCGCGCGGGACGCCGGCGAGTGCGGAGGTGTCCTGGTCGCCGGCAGCCTCGCGTTCGGCGCGCTTGATGCGCTCCCAGTTCGCCGTCTGCGCCTGCGCGTCGCCCACCTGGGCGGAACCGAAGACGTGGGGATGCCGCCGGACCATCTTGTCGCAGATCGACGCCACCACCTCGCCGAAATCGAACGCGCCCTGCTCCTCGGCCATGCGCGCATGGAACACCACCTGCAGCAGCAGGTCGCCCAGTTCATCCTTCAGCGCGGCCAGGTCGCCGCGGTCGATCGCATCGGCGACCTCGTAGGCTTCCTCCACGGTATACGGGGCGATGGTCGAGAAATCCTGTTCCAGATCCCAGGGGCAGCCGTCCTGCGGATCGCGCAGGCGGGCCATGATCGCGACCAGCGCCTGGATGTCGCGCTGCGGACTGTTCAAACATCGCTCCTGCAGTTCATGAGAAGTCCGGCGCTCCCGTCGCCCGCGCGGGGCGAAGGCGACCGGGGGGCACCGCCGCTGCCGCCAGCCATCCCGCTTCCGGCCATCGTCCGTGCGGACCGGCGTCATGTCCGTGGATCGTCTACAGCTCTACCCACGACCGCCAGGGCAGCGCCGGGTCGCCCAAGGCGATGAAATCGCCATTGAGCAGGGTTTCGCGCTGGTTGTAGCGGAACGGCCTGCCCAGCGGGTCGACCAGCAGGCCGCCGGCGGCCTCCAGGATGGCCTGCCCGGCGCCGGTGTCCCATTCGCTGGTGGGCCCGAAGCGCGGGTAGACGTCCATCGCGCCTTCGGCCAGACGGCAGAACTTGAGCGAGGACCCCAGGCCCACCGGCTGGACCTCGCCCATCCGCGCCATCAGCGCTTCGGTCCGCGCATCGCGGTGGGAACGGCTGGCGGCCACGTGCAGCGGCGCCACCGCGGGAGCGCGCACGCGCAGCCGGCGCTCGCCGTCCTCGTCCCTCCGGAACGCGCCCTGCCCCGGCATACCGTGCCAGAGGACACCGGTGACCGGCGCCTGGATCACGCCGAACACGGACACGCCGCGATCGATGAGGGCGATGTTCACCGTGAACTCGCCGTTGCGCTTGACGAACTCGCGCGTGCCATCCAGCGGATCGACCAGCCACAACCGGTCCCAGCCGCGGCGCGTGGCCGCATCCACCAGGTGCGCCGATTCTTCGGAGAGCACCGGGATGCCGGGCGTCAGCCGCGCCAGCCCGTCGACGATGCAGTGATGCGCGGCAAGGTCGGCCTGGGTCAGCGGGCTGGCGTCGGCCTTGTGGGTGACGTCGAAACCATCGCGGTAGATGTCGATGATGGCGGCTGCGGCGTCGCGTGCGATGGCGATCACGCCCTCGCGCACGACCTCGGAGACCGCAGCTCCCGACTCAGGCACGGCCGCCCTGCCTCAGGTAGTAATAGGCGGCGAACAGCGCGGCGATCGAGCGCCCTTCGGAGAAGTCCTCGCGCAGGGCCAGTTCGCCCAGCGCGTCGAAGCGCCACGGCACCACCTCCAGTTCCTCCGGCTCGTCGCCCGGCAAGCGCTCCGGATACAGGTCCCGCGCCAGCACCACGGTGGTTTCGTGGCTCATGTACACCGGCGCGAGGCTCAGGGTACGCACCACGTCCAGGCGGCGCGCGCCGTAGCCGGCTTCTTCCTTGAGTTCGCGGTCGGCCGCCTGCAGCGGCGTCTCGCCGGCATCGATGCGGCCCTTGACCAGCCCCAGCTCGTAGCGGTGCAGCCCGGCGGCGTACTCGCGCACCAGCAGCACGGTGTCGTCGTCGAGCAGCGGCACCACCGCCACTGCGCCATGGCCACGTCCACGCAGCCGCTCGAACTGGCGGCGCTCGCCGTTGCTGAACTCGAGGTCCAGCCGCTCGAGCCGGTAAGGGCCTGCGTCGTGCTCGGTCACGCCGTGGATGGGCGGCAGGCGGCGGCTCATGGCGCCGCACCCGACGGGCCCGATGCGGACGGTCCAGGAGCGATAATGGAGGCATGTCGAATCACGATGGCCCCATTCTAGACGAGGCCGACCGCTGGCGGTCGCGCGACCTGGCCGTGCTCTGGCACCCATGCACGCAGATGCGCGAGCATCCGGACGTGTTGCCGCTGCTGCCGGTGGCGCGCGGCGACGGCGCCTGGCTGGTGGGCCACGACGGCAGCCGCGTCCTGGACGCGGTGAGCAGCTGGTGGGTGAACCTGCACGGCCATGCCGAACCGCGCATCGCCGCGGCGATCGCGCACCAGGCCACGACGCTGGAACAGGTGATCCTCGCCGGCTGCTCGCACCCTCCGGCGGTGGAGCTTGCCGAGCGGCTGCTGGCGATCGCCCCGCGGCAGGCCGGGCGCGAGCCGCTGGCCAAGGTGTTCTATGCCGACAACGGCTCGGCCGGGATCGAAGTCGCGCTGAAGATGGCCTTCCACTGGTTCCGCAACCGCGGAGACGAGCCGCGGCGCACGAAGTTCGTGGCACTGCAGAACGGCTACCACGGCGAAACCATTGGCGCGCTGTCGGTGGGTGACATCCCGCTGTACCGACGCATCTACGCGCCACTGCTGATGGAGGCGGTGTTCGCGCCCTCGCCCGATGCCTTCCTCGCCCGCGAGGGCCAGGACGCGGAAGCCTGCGCCGAGGAAGCTGCCGACGCCCTGGCGCACCTGCTCGACGCGCACGCGGGCGAGATCTGCGCACTCGTGCTGGAACCGCTGGTGCAGTGCGCCGGCGGCATGCGCATGCACCACCCGGCCTATCTGCGGCGGGCGCGCGAGCTGTGCGACGTGCACGGCGTCTTCCTGGTCGCCGACGAGATCGCGGTCGGCTTCGGCCGCACCGGCACGATGTTCGCCTGCGAGCAGGCCGGCGTGATGCCCGACCTGCTGTGCCTGTCCAAGGGCCTGACCGGCGGCTTTCTGCCGCTGGCGGCGGTGCTCTGCACGCAGGCGATCTACGAGGGATTCCTCGACGACTCGCGCGAGCGCGCCTTCCTGCACTCGCACAGCTATACCGGCAACCCGCTGGCCTGCGCGGCGGCACTGGCGTCGCTGGACATCTTCGGGTCCGACGCGGTGCTCGCGCGCAACCGTCGGACGGCCGCACGCATGGCCGCGCTGGCCGCGCCGCTTGCGGAGCTGCCGCACGTGGCCGACGTGCGACAGACCGGGATGATCCTGGCCATCGAACTGTCCCAGGACGGCCGCAAGGCGTCGCCATTCGACCCGGCCCGCCGCGTCGGACTGCGGGCGTACCGGCATGCACTCGAACGCGGCGTGCTGCTGCGCCCGCTGGGCGACGTGCTGTACTGGATGCCGCCCTACTGCATCGACGAGGCGCAGCTGGAGCTGCTGGGAGGCGTCACCCGCTCCGCGATCGAAGTGGCGACGGCGTGAGCGCATCCTTCCAGCGGGCCCGGTGCCCCACGCGAACCACGAGACTCCGCAGCTGCCGTCGCGCGACGCGATCGCGCGCCAGCTCCCCCACCGTGCCGCATCCCCGGTGGCAAGCCGCATGCGCCTGACCCGCACCTACGTCGATCTGCCGCTCGCCGCCGGCGCGCAGTTCCGCCTGCCAGACGAGGCAGCCAGTCACCTGCTGCGCGTGCTGCGCCTGCGCGAAGGCGACGACTGCATCCTGTTCAACGGCGACGGCCATGACTACGACGCGCGCGTCGTCGCGGCCGACAAGCGCGGCGGCGAGGTGCAGTTGCTCGACCGGCGGGCGGTCGACAACGAATCGCCGCTGCGCATCACCCTGGTCCAGGGCATCGCGCGCGGCGAGAAGATGGACCTGATCCTGCAGAAGGCCACCGAACTTGGCGTGGCGCGGATCGTCCCGGTGGACGCCGAACGCACCGAGGTGCGGCTGGAAGGCGCGCGCCTGGCCAAGCGCATTGCGCACTGGCGCGGCGTGGTCGCTTCGGCCTGCGGGCAATGCGGCCGCGCGCGCGTGCCGGAGGTCGTCGATCCTGTCGACCTGCGCGGGATCGGGCAGGCGGTGGGCGGGGCGGCGCCGAGACTCACGCTGGATCCGCAAGGGCCCATGGCGCTGTCGACCCTGGCCGAGATGCCGCTTCCGACCGGAGAGGCCGGCATCGCGCTCGCGATCGGCCCCGAGGGCGGCTGGGCGCCGCGCGATCGCGAGCAGCTGCGGGCGGCCGGATTCGAAGGACTCAGGCTGGGCCCGCGGATCCTGCGGACCGAAACCGCCGGGCTTGCCGCGGTCGCCGCCCTGCAGGCGTTGCTGGGCGACCTGCGAGGCTGACCTCAGGCGGCCATCGCGCCGCGCAGGGCCAGCTCGATTCCGTCGATGTCGGGCACCACGGCGGCCTCGTCGTTGAACCGCACCCGGGCACGCACGCCCGGCGCATCCGCAGCGCCGTCCGCGTCCTCGGTCAGGCGATCGCGCGACACCGTGACCAGTCGGGGGAAGCCCCGGGTCAGCAATGCGAAGTACGGCATCGTCGGCTGTCCGCCCAGGGTCTTGAGCACGATCACCTTGTGCCCCAGACCGCCGCGCTCGGGCCCCTGCCCGGTGAACGGTGCGAACGCCACCAGCGGCAGGCGCCAGCCGCGCCAGCGGATCGTCCCCAGCAACCAGTCCGGGGCGTTCTCGACCGGATCGGGCTCGGCGTAGGAGAGCACCTCGGAAATGGTGGCGTTGGGCAGCAGCAGGCGCGCGGCTTCGGTCTGGATCAGCACGGCGCGGATGTCGGCGGGCGTGGTGTTCATCGCGGCATCCCGTTCGGATCGGTGGTGGGGCGTTCGCCCGCCGCGGGCCAGCGGGCCAGCAACAGGTTGGCCAGTTCGGCCGGGCTGCCATGCGCGGCGCCCGCCTCGATCGCGGCGCGCGCCGCGGCGGGGTCGTAGCAGCCTTCGTCCGGTGTCTGGCCCAGGACCATGCCCTGCCACCGGCCACCGGCCACAGCCGGCACCAGGGCGGCATCGGCGCCGCTCAGGAACAGCACGGCACTGTCGTCGGCCGGCAGTTGCGCGGGATCCAGCGACTCGGCCCCGTCGAAGGCCCATCCCGATCCCACGGTCCGGATCCCCAGCCCCGGCGGAACGAAATGGATGCTGCCCGGCTCGGCCCGCACGCCCGGCTCGGCCACGTGGACCGGCGCGGCGGTCGCGCGCGTCATCTGCTTGACCAGCCGGTCGTAGCGCCCGCCATCCAGCGGCAGGCGGATCAGGATCGCCTTCGGGAACCCGGCCGGCAGCGCCGCCAGCAACTGGCGCACGGCATCGGGACCTCCCAGGCCGGCCTCGATCAGGACCAGGCCCGGGGCCTTGCCGTGGCCGTAGCTGTCCGGGTCGACCAGCGACAGGCCGGCGCCCAGCGAGTCCAGGTCGAACGGGGGTGCGGGGGCAGCCCGCGCGTCGGACGCGACCGGAACATGGTCGTCCTCGACCAGGCTCAGGGTGGAGAAATCCAGGGGCGAAGGCGACGCCTCCGCCTCCCGGTCCGGGTCGGCCTGCCGGGCCGCCGGCGGCATCGCCCCGGCGGGCGCATCGCCAGACGGCTGCGCGTCCACCGGGGCGTTCTGGGCCGTCTGCGCGGCGAGGAACTCCTCGATCCCCCCGCTCGCCTCGGCCGCACGACCGGCGCGGCTGAAACGATCGGGGTCGAATGCGAGCCCGTCGGGATCGGCGTCTCCTTCCTCGAGCGACAGGGTCAGCGACCCGAAGTCCAGCCCCTCGTCAAGGCCAGCCGCGGGCGTGTCGCCCGGGTCTGCGACGCCGGTGTCATCGTCCAGGCTGAGCTCCAGCGGCGCGCCCGTCCATTCGAGGCCATCCTCGCCGTGCGCGCCCCGGTCGTGCTCGGGTTCCGTCTCCGGCGTCTGCTCACCGTCGGCCTGCGCGGCGTCGCCTCCGGCGATGTCCGTGGCGAGCCCCGCGTCCCCGAACGTGCCCGACAGGCTTTCCAGCGTGTCCTGCGGCACGTCGCCGGCGCGATCGAGCGCCTCGCCGGTGAGCACGACGATGGCATCGTCGAAATCCACACGCGGTGGCGTTGTCGCCATCGGTTCGGCGGTGAGCTGCAGATCGTCCGCGACTTCGGCGCCGGCCGGCAGCACGTCGTTGTGGCGGTGCAGCTTGGCCGAGAGGTGGCGCAACCAGCGGGCCGCATCCCAGCCGGTACGCTGGGCGGCCTGCTCGGCCTCCTCGAAGATGACCATGTAGCCCGGGTCGGCAAGCACGTCCTCGAAACGCTCGATCGCGTCCTCGATCGCAGGCTCCAGCGCCACCAGCACCGCCTGCGGCTGCGCCTGGCGGACCTGCGCGGGCTCGGCCTGCATCGGGTCGGCCACCAGCACCAGCTCGGCGCCCGCCTCGCGCAGCGCGCCGGCGATGCGTTCGCAGGCGTCTCCATCCCGGGCCAGCAGCGCGACGCGGGGCGCGGCCTCATTCGCGGCCATGCGAAACCTTCAGCAGCTCTTGCACGTTGCGCATCAGCTCGGGCTCCTGGTAGGGCTTGCCGAGGTAGCGGTCCACGCCAAGGTCGAAGGCGCGCTGGCGGTGCTTCTCGCCGGTACGCGACGTGATCATCATGATCAGCACATCGCGCAGGCGCGGATCGGCCTTCATGTGCTTGGCCAGCTCGTAGCCGTCCATCCGCGGCATTTCGATGTCCAGCAGCATCAGGTCGGGAACGCGCTCTTCCATGCGCTCGAGCGCGTCGAGGCCGTCCTTCGCCGTCAGGACCTCGAAGTTGTGGCGTTCCAGCACGCGGCCGGTGACCTTGCGCATCGTCACCGAATCGTCGACCACCATCACCAGCGGCACGCGGCGGTGTTCGACCTGCAGCGGCTCGGTGACGGTCTCGCGCGGCAGGACCGCGTAGCGGCGCGCCAGCGGCGCGACGTCGAGGATCACCACGACGCGGCCATCGCCCATGATCGTGGCACCGAAGATGCCCGGGACCGATGCGACCTGCGGGCCGACCGGCTTCACCACGATCTCGCGGCTGCCGATGATCTCGTCCACCGCCACCGCGGCGCGCAGTTCACCCGAGCGGACCAGCAGCAGCGGCATCTGCAGGTGGCCTTCCGCGCGCGCTGGCGCGTGGCCCACCAGCAGGCCGAGGTCGTGCAGCGCATAGTTCTCGCCGCCATAGGCATACGCGCCCTCGCCGGCCGCCAGGCGCTCGCGCTCGATGCGGCCCACGCCGCGCACGGAGGCGATCGGCACGGCGAACTGGGTCTCGCCGATGCGCACGAACACCGCCTGCGTGACCGCCAGCGTCTGCGGCAGGCGCAGGGTGAAGCTGGTGCCCTCGCCACGGCGGGTGGAGATGTCCAGCGAACCACCGAGCTGGCGGACCTCGCTTGCGACCACGTCCATGCCGACGCCGCGGCCCGCCAGGCGGCTGACCTCGTCGGCCGTGGAGAAGCCGGGCTCGAAGATCAGCATGTCCAGGTCGCCGTCGCTGAGCACGGCGCCGGCACGCACCAGGCCGCGGTCCTCGCCACGGCGCCGGATGGCCGCACGGTCCAGGCCCGAACCGTCGTCGCCGATCTCGAGCACCACTTCGGAACCCTCGCGGCGGACCGCGATGCGCACCGTGCCTTCCTCGGGCTTGCCGGCGTCGCGACGCCGTTCCGGCGGCTCGATGCCGTGCGCGACCGCGTTGCGCAGCATGTGTTCCAGCGGCGCGGTCATGCGCTCGAGCACGTTGCGGTCCAGCTCGCCCTGCGATCCGTCGAGCCTGAGCTGCACCTGCTTGCCGGTTTCCGACGCGGCCTGGCGCAGCACGCGGCGCAGGCGCGGCACCAGCGCGTCGAACGGCACCATGCGCGTGCGCATGAGGCCTTCCTGCAGGTCCGAGCTCACGCGCGACTGCTGCAGCAGCAGGGTTTCGTACTGGCGGGTCAGGTCGTCCAGCGTCTGCTGCAGGCTGGTCATGTCCGCCGCCGACTCGCCCAGCGCGCGCGACAGCTGCTGCAGGGTCGAGAACCGGTCGAGTTCCAGCGGATCGAAGCTGGCGTCGCCCGCGTCGCCCTCGCGCTGGTAGCGGGCGATGATCTGGGCTTCGGTCTCGATCTCCAGACGGCGCAACTGGTCGCGCAGACGCATATTGGTCTGCTCCATCTCGTTCATCGCCGAGCGGAACGCACCCAGCTGCTGCTCGAGGCGCGCGCGATAGATCGCCACCTCGCCGGCGTAGGTGACCAGGCGATCGAGCAGGTCGGCGCGGATGCGCACCTGCTCCTGCGGCGCGCGGATCGTGGCGTCATCTTCGGCCCCGATCTCGGCAAGCGGCATCGACAGCGGCGCCAGTTCGGGCTTCGGCGCCGCGGGCTCGGCAGCCGAGGTGGCCTCTTCGCCAGCCAGCAGCGGACGACCCCGGGCCAGCGCGTTGAACGCGTCGATCAGCGCCTGCGGCATCGCGATCGCGCGACGGTCCGCAACCCGGGTCACCATCGCATGCAGGCGGTCGAAGCCGCCTTCGAGCAGGCCGATGCCCGTGCGGTCGAGCTCGCAGCGCTGTTCGACCACGGCCTCGAGCATCGACTCCATGGCGTGCCCGAGTTCGCCGATGGTGAAGACGCCTGCCATGCGCGCGCCGCCCTTGAGCGTATGCAGATCACGCTGCAGTGCGATCAGCGGCTCACGCGAATCCGGGGCCTCGCGCAGTTGCGTGAGCGCCGTATCGGAGTGGTCGAGCAGGTCGCCGCTCTCCTCCAGGAAGATGTCGAGCAGCTCGATGTCGAGCCTGGACGTGTCGAAGGGCTCGTCCGGATCCTCGCTGGCCAGCACGCGCGCCAGGAGCGCGGCAACCGCGGGATCCACGGCAGTGCTGACGGTCCCAGGCCGGGGAACGGACCGGGTGTCGGCTTCGGCTTCGGCTTCGGTTTCCAGCAGCTCGAGTTCCGCAGACGCGGTTTCCGCCAGGGCCTCTTCCTCGGAGCTGGCATCCGCTGACACCAGCTCCGGCATTTCGGCTTCGAGGCGTTCGGCTTCGAGGCGTTCGGCTTCGAGGCGTTCGGCTTCGAGGCGTTCGGCTTCGAGACGTTCCGCTTCGAGACGCTCGGCTTCGATACGCTCGGCATCGATACGCTCGGCTTCGAGACGCTCGGCTTCGAGACGCTCGGCTTCGAGGCGTTCGGCTTCGAGGCGTTCGGCTTCGAGGCGTTCGGCTTCGAGGCGTTCGGCTTCGAGGCGTT
>JAEXLY010000130.1 GCA_023444765.1 Pseudomonadota bacterium
GTGCGCCACCAGGCGAACGCGAGCGCCGCAGGCAGTCCCGCCCACCACAGGAAGCCGCCGTCGCCGATGGCGATGATCGACTTCGGCGCGGCCATGTACTCCGGCCACCAGCGCAGTACGTAGCCCAGGCGCGCGGCCAGCAGCCCGACCAGCACCGTGTCCACGAACAGGCCCACCGCGATCCGGTGCGGACAGGCCGCGGCATCGGGCAGCCGCCGCGCCAGGGCGCGCACCACCAGCCAGCCGACGACGGTGGCCGCCGCGGCGATCACCGCGTGCATCGGGAACGGACCCAGGCCGCTCACCGGTAGGCCTTCAGGTAGCGCGCCTCGAAGCGCTGCTTGAGCCAGTGGAAGAGGCGCATGCGCGGCAGCGCCAGGTTCCGCCTGCCCGCGCGGTAGACCAGCATGCCGCTGTCGAGCGCATCGACGATGCACACCAGTTCGGTGCGGAAGCCGTGCGCGGCCGTTTCGCCGCGCAGCTCGGCGGCGATGTTGCGTGCCACCGCGTCGGCCTGCAGGTCGGCCTGGTGCGCCTGCTTGGCCATCCACTCCGGACCCGGATAGCTGCCGGCATCGCCGGCCACGTACACGCGCTCGAAGCCGCGCACGCGGCAGTGTTCGTCCGCGGCGACGAAGCCGCCTTCGGACGTCGGCAGCGCGCTGCCCTCCAGCCACGCCGGACCGGTCAGGCCGGGCATGAACAGGATCAGGTCGGCACCGAACCCGCCGCCTTCGGTCACGACCTTGCCGGCCTCGAAGCGCAGCGGCTTGTGCCCCAGGTGGGTGCGGATGCCGAGTGCGTGCATGCGCGCGAGCATCTTCGCCACCGCCGCCGGGCCGAGCCGCTGCCCGGGCTGCTGCGCGGGGTTGAAGAACACCAGCTCGAAGCGTTCGCGCCGGCCCTGGCGGCGCAGCAGGGTGTCGAGGCCGAACAGGAACTCGAACATCGGCCCGCCGCGCACCGCGCCCGGTTCCTTCGGGTTGCTGGAAAACCCTACCGCGATCGTGCCGCCGTCCATCGCCGCCAGGCGGTCTCGGATCGATTCGGCCGCCTCGATGCCCTCGCAGGGGATGATGGCGTGCTCGATCCCCGGCAGCTTGCGCAGGTAGCGTCCGCCGGTGGCGATGACCAGCACGTCGCCGTGCACGTCCCCGGTATCGGTGACCACGCGGCGCCCGCCGTCGACCACGGCGAGCACGCTGCCGCGATGCCAGTGCACCGCGTGGCGCTCGAAGAAGCGCGCCAGCGGGATGCGCAGGTCCTCGCCGCTGCGTTCGCCCGAGGGCAGCCAGATCAGGCTCGGCAGGTAGACGAGTTCGTTGCGCGGCGACACCACGGTCACCGGTTCGCGCACGCCCAGCGCACGCAGGCGGCGGATCGTGGTGAGCGCGGCGAAACCGCTGCCGAGGATGACGATCCGGGTCATGCCGCGTGTTCCCGCGCCCAGCGCACGATCTCCGCCGCCGGCAGCGCGCCGGACACGCGCGCCAGCTCGCGGCCGCCGCGGAACAGCGCCAGCGTCGGGATGCTGCGGATGTCGAAGCGCGCGCCCAGGTCGGGCTCGGCCTGGGTGTCGAGCTTGCCCAGCCGCATCCGAGGCTCCAGCTGCGCGGCGGCGGTTTCGAAATGCGGCGCCATCACGCGGCAGGGGCCGCACCAGGGCGCCCAGAAGTCCACCAGCAGCGTCAGGTCCGAGCGGCTGGCGTGCAGGTCGAAGTTGCCCCGGTGCAGGACGAGCGGGCGCGCGTCGAACAGCCGCTGGTGGCAGCGGCCGCAGCCGGGTCCGTCGCCAAGCCGCGCTTCGGGCACCTGGTTGAGCGCGCCGCAGTGGGGGCAGGGCACCTTGAGCACGGCGCTCACGATCCGGCCTCGAAGCTCTTGTCGCCCAGCAGCACCCGGCCTTCGCCGTCGACCACGGTGACGTCGACCGCGATCCCCTGGCGCACGCTCTGGGTGACCACGCAGAAGTCCTCGAACTGGGCGAGTACGCGGTCGAGCGCACGGTAGTCGGCGTTGTGCCCGGGCAGGTGCAGGGTGACGGCGGCCGTCGGAATCCGCCAGCGGCCCTGCTCGTTGCGCTGCGGCACCGCGACGATCTCCGCCGTCAGCGGCCCCGGCGTGTTGCGCTGCTTGCGCAGGGCGAACAGCAGGCTGGCGGCCAGGCAGTTGGCGACCGCGGCCAGCAGCATGCGTGAGGGATTCGGGCCCTGGTCCTGGCCCAGCGGCGGCGACTCGTCGGTGAGCAGGGGTTCCAGCGCGGTGTCGTGGAACTGCACGCGGAAGGCGTAGTCGCCGTCCTGCGCCAGGCTGATGCGGATGGGGCTGTCGATGCTCATGCGTCCTCCAGTTCGGGCCGGCCAGCGGGCGGTCAGCGCGCCGGGACCTCGACCCACAGCGCGCCGCGCAGGTCACCGGCGTCGAAGCCGGTGGCGGCGTCGCCGGGGTAGTGCGCGGCGATCGCCGCCTGCACCTCGGGCGCCAGCGTGCGGCCATGGCAGGCCAGGCAGCCCGGCTC
>JAEXLY010000164.1 GCA_023444765.1 Pseudomonadota bacterium
TCTCCCTCCCCCGCCTGCGGGGGAGGGCCGGGGTGGGGGCAAGCCGACGGCGCGATCCTGAAGCGGCGTCGCTACGTCGAGCGCCCCCATCCCGACCTTCCACCCGTAAAGGGCGCAATGCCCCGCACGCGGGGGAAGGAGCTGAAAAACCAGGATGGCGCGCACCCATCGGCGCCTTTCTCCCACCCCAGCCTGGCTCTCTCTCCCCCCGTCTGCGGGCTCTCTCCCTCCCCGCCTGCGGGCTCTTTCTCTCCCTCCCCCGCCTGCGGGGGAGGGCCGGGGTGGGGGCCAAGCCGGCGGCGGGGTCTGGCAGCCAGCTGCTTCCCTGCGCGCTACACCGCCGAGACTCGCGAGCGACCTGCCTCCAGCAGCCCGCGCAGCAGCGCCGGCAGCGCGTCCAGTTCGTCCTTGAGCACCAACCCGTCGGCGAGCGGCGGAGTTTCGCCCGGGGCCATGCCCCCGGTGAGGAACACCAGCGGCACGCCAGGGTCGTGCCTCCGCACCTGGGCCAGGGCCTCGGCGCCGGAGAATCCCGGCAGGTTCAGGTCCGACACCACCACGTGCGGCGCGAACTCGCGCAGCGCCTGATCCAGCCCGGCCGCCGTCCAGGCGCGGCGGCAGGCCACGGCCAGGCCGCCCTTGCGCAGGGCGTACTCGGCCAGCTCGGCATCGTCCGCCGAATCGTCCACCAGCAGCACCCGCCAGGCGCCGCCGGGTGCATCGCCGGCGATGGTTGCCGACACCGCGGCTCAGTCCAGCTTCGGCGGCTCGTTGAGCACGGCCCAGAAGCGGCCGAGCGTGCGCACCGCGTCGAAGAACTGGTCCACGTCGACCGGCTTGACCACGTAGGCGTTGACCCCGAGGTTCCAGCTCACCGCCAGGTCGCTCTCCTCGCGCGAGGACGACAGCACCACGATCGGCAGCGCCTTGAATCGGTCGTTCTTGCGCAGGTCGGTCAGCACCTCCAGCCCGTCCATGCGCGGCATCTTGATGTCCAGCAGCAGCACCGCCGGATCGCCTTCCGGGCGGTCGGCCCACTTGCCGCGCCGGTGCAGGTAGTCCAGGACCTCCACGCCGTCCTCGACATGCACGATGGGGTTGGCCAGGTGCGCCTCGCGCAGCGCATCGATCGCCATCTCGGCGTCGTGGGGGCTGTCCTCGGCCAGCAGGATGGTGCGCAGTTCGGTCATGTCTTGCTCTCGTTGGCGCCAGGCAGGTCGCCCGCCTCAGGCAATGTGAAGTGGAAGGTAGCACCCTTGCCCGGCTCGCCTTCGGCCTGGATGCGGCCGCCGTGGCGGGCCAGCACCCGGCGCACGCTGGCCAGGCCGATGCCGGTGCCGGGGAATTCGCTGGGCGCATGCAGGCGCTGGAACACGCCGAACAGCTTGCCCGCGTACTTCATGTCGAAGCCGGCGCCGTTGTCGCGCACGGTGAAATGGTGGCCTTCGCGGTCGCGCCGGTAGTCGACCTCGACTCGCGCGGGCTCGCTGCCCTGGCTGTACTTGACCGCGTTGCCCAGCAGGTTCAGCCACACCTGGCGCAGCATGTTCTCGTCGCCGGCGACCACCGGCAGCGGCGCGATGCTCCATTCGATGCGGTGGTCCGGCGTCTCGGCCGTGCTGTTGGCGTCGAGCATCGCGCGGGTCTCGGACACCAGCGACTGCATGTCCACGGTCTGCACCCGCAACGCGCTGCGGCCCAGGCGCGAGTACACCAGCAGGTCGTCGATCAGCGCCGACATGCGCCGCGCCGAGGACACCATCACCTCCAGGTAGTGGCGGGTCTTCTCGTCGGCGTCCTCGCCCAGGTGGCGACGGAGCTTGTCGCCGAAGCCGGCGATGTGGCGCAGCGGCGCGCGCAGGTCGTGCGAGACCGAGTAGCTGAAGGCCTCCAGTTCGCGGTTGACGTCCGAGACCTGCTCGACCTTGCCCTCCAGCTGGCGGTTGAGCTCGCGGATCTGGCGGTCGCTGGCCTTCTGCACGCTGATGTCGCTGGCGGTGACCAGCGCCACCGCGTCGTCGCTGTCGGGCAGCGGCATGCGCCGGGCGTTGATCATCATGGTGCGCTCCATGCCGTCGGCGGTGCGCTGCTCATGCTCGAAGTCCCACAGCTCGCGCCCGCGCCCGAGCACGTCGGCCAGCCGGTGCAGCATCCGCTCGTCGGCCCAGGCACCGTTGCCGAGCGAGGCCAGCGGCTGGCCGCGCGCGTCGCCCTCCACGCCGAACAGCTCGGAGAACGCGGCGTTGTGCATCACCACCTTCTGGTCGTGGTCGATCGCCACGATCGGCTCGCGCACCGTGTCCAGCACCACCGTGGCGCGCGCACTGGCGCGGGAAGCGGCGCCTTCGGCCTGCAGCCTGTGGCTGATCTGGCGGCCGGCGTAGCTGAGCAGTCCGCCGAGCAGCAGCAGCTGCGCGGCCATGGCCACCCAGGAAGCGGTGCGCGCCCGCGAGGCGACCACTTCCGCCCGGGCCTGGCGGTCGCTGAGCAGCTGCTGCTCGGCTCCCACGATGTCGTCGATCAGCTCGTGGATCGGATAGCGCGCCACCATCTGGTCGATCTCGGCCACGGTGGCGTCCGTGCCCTGTTCGATGACCAGTTCGGCCTGGCTCTTGCGCAGCAGCACGTGGCTCTGCAGCGCGCCGATGCGCAGTTGCTGCTCGGCGTTGTCCCGGGTCAGTTCCTGCAGCTGCCGCAGCAGGGGCAGGATGCGGTCACGGCTGGCGGCCACGCGCTGGCGCATGGTCGCGTTGTCCACGCCGGCGGCCATCGACAGCGCCCCGTTCTCCAGGTTGCGCATGTGCGCGGCCAGGCCCTGGACGGTGACCTCCACCTGCTGCGAGTGCGACACCGCCCGCCAGGCATCGTCCGCGTCGCGGGTGGCCTGCTGCAGCAGGACGAAGGGAGTCACGATGATCGCGGCCACCAGCACGCCCAGCGCGGCCAGGCGCCAGTTCGACAGCGGGGTGGGGGGCAGGGCTTGCGGCATCGGTCGTCTTGCGGAAGGGGCGGCCGGGACCCCGGCGCCACCGGCGCCCGACCCCCTGGGCCGGCGATCATTGCCGACCCGGCGGGGGAGGGCAAGCAGGCGCCGGCGTCCAAAACCGCGCATTCTCCCAGGCCGATGTGCAGGCCGCGCGAAGGCGCCGCCCCGTCCCGTTCCAACGGCCCCGGTGGAGATCGTTTCAAACGCGTCCCGCGGCGCACGTTCGCCGGCGTTCGCTGCGCGATGGTTGCGCAAGCAACCTCTGGTCCGCCCGGACCTTCGACGCCGGGCGCGCCCCCGGCCGGCCCCGGCCCCCCTGCTAGAATCGGCGGTCCAACTTCCCCACGACACAGCGCGGCCAGGGGCCGCGGCGGAGCAAGGCATGAACTGGCTGACCGACGTGCTGCAGAACGACCCCGATCCCACCGAAACCCGCGAGTGGATCGAATCGCTCAAGGCCGTCATCGACAACAACGGCCCCGAGCGCGCCCACCAGCTGCTCGAGGACATGGTGGAGCTGACCCGCCGCGCCGGCGCGCACCTGCCCTTCGCCCCGACCACCGAGTACATCAACACCATCCCCACCCACCTGGAGCCCAGGATCCCGGGCGACCAGACCCTGGAATGGCGCATCCGCTCGATCATCCGCTGGAACGCCATGGCCATGGTGGTGCGGGCCAACCGCAAGCCCGGGGACCTCGGCGGCCACATCGCCAGCTTCGCCAGCTCGGCCACGCTGTACGACGTGGGCTTCAACCACTTCTTCCGCGGCCCCGAGGGCGACCACCCGGGCGACCTCATCGCCACCCAGGGCCACAGCTCGCCGGGCATCTACGCCCGCGCCTTCCTGGAAGGCCGCATCAGCGAGTCGCAGATCGACAACTTCCGCATGGAAGTGGACGGCCGCGGCATCTCGTCCTACCCGCATCCCTGGCTGATGCCCGATTTCTGGCAGGTGCCCACGGTGTCGATGGGCCTGGGCCCGGCGTCCGCGATCTACCAGGCGTGGACCAACAAGTACCTGCACAACAGCGGGATCAAGGACACCAGCCAGCAGGACGTGTGGGCATTCCTCGGCGACGGCGAGATGGACGA
>JAEXLY010000172.1 GCA_023444765.1 Pseudomonadota bacterium
CCGCCACGCCGGCGGACGCCGCGGGCGGCAGCGGCAACGCATACAGTGTCCCGCGACCGGCACGGCCACGGCCCGTGCGCCGCCGGTAGAATCCGCGCATGTCATCGCCCCCCACGTTCGCGCAGCGCCTGCAGCGTCTGTTCCTCACCGGTCTGCTGACCCTGCTGCCGATCTGGCTGACCTGGGTGGTGGTCAAGTTCGTGTTCGTGCTGCTCTCCGATATCAGCCGGCCCTGGGTCGGCCCGGTCGCCGCGCAGGTCGCGGCCTGGTTTCCCGACACGCTCGGCTGGATCAACGCCGGTTCGGTGCTGGCGACCATGGCCATGGCCGCGACCCTGCTGCTGATCCTGGCGGTGGGCTGGCTGGCGCGGCGCGTGGTCGGCCAGCGCCTGCTGTCCTGGCTTGAGGCGCTGGTGCAGCGCATCCCGCTGGCGAACATCATCTATTCCAGCGCGCGCAAGCTGCTCGACATCCTGCAGACCAAGCCCGATGGCACCCAGCGCGTGGTGCTGATCGACTTCCCGCACAGCCAGATGAAGTCGGTGGGCTTCGTCACCCGGGTGATCCGCGAAGCCGGCACCGGGCGCGAGCTGGCGGCAGTGTACGTGCCGACCACGCCCAACCCGACCTCGGGTTATCTGGAGATCGTGCCGGTGGAGAAGATCACGCCCACCGACTGGACCGTCGACCAGGCGATGAGCTTCATCATCAGCGGCGGCGCGGTCGCGCCCGACACCATTCCCTTCGACCCGCCAGCGCGGCCGGCCGTCCCCTGAGCCGCATGGGCGCGCGCCTGCTCGACGACCGCGCCACCCGCCTGTTCATCGCGCTCGCGACGTTCTTCTGCGCCAACGCGGTGCTGGCCGAGTTCATCGGG
This sequence comes from Pseudomonadota bacterium, assembly GCA_023444765.1. GTDB lineage: Bacteria > Pseudomonadota > Gammaproteobacteria > Xanthomonadales > Xanthomonadaceae > Luteimonas. The sequence continues at coordinate 878 of JAEXLY010000172.1, forward strand.
GTCAAGATCTTCGCCCTCGAAGACACGCTCGGCATCCCGCCGCTGGAGTGGAACCTGTTCGGCCGGACCGGCTCGCTGAGCTTTACCGCCGGCACCCTGCTGTGGCCGGTGGTCTTCATCTTCACCGACGTGATCAACGAGTTCTTCGGCCGCCGCGGCGTGCGCATGGTCTCGTGGATCGCGGTGGGCCTGATCCTCTACGGCTTCGCGTTCGCCTTCATCGCCATCTCGCTGGCGCCTGCGGGGTGGTGGGTGGAGGCGGCGCAGGAACAGGGTGTCCCCGACTACCAGGCCGCTTTCGCCGCCATCTTCGGCCAGGGCATGTGGACCATCGCGGGTTCGGTCACCGCCTTCCTGGTCGGCCAGCTGATCGACGTCCAGGTGTTCCACAGGATCCGCCGCGCCACAGGCGAGCGCTTCATCTGGATGCGCGCCACCGGTTCGACCGCGATCTCGCAACTGGTGGACAGCTTCGTCGTGATCTGGATCGCCTTCGTGCTCGGCCCGCAGCAGTGGCCGACCTCGCTGTTCCTGGCGGTGAGCAGCGTCAACTACCTCTACAAGATGGCCGCCGCCGTGGCCCTGATCCCGCTGCTGTACCTGGTGCGGCGCGGAATCCGCGCCTATCTCGGCGTCGAACGCGAGCGCGAACTGCGCGCGGCCGCGGCCGAGGACTGAGCGGCCGCCTCATCTGCCGCGATGGCGCCGCAACGGACGCCATCGCATGGAGAACAAGATGCGGGCGGGCGCGCCCCGCCCCGTCAGCGCGGCACGCCCACCCGCACGCAAGGCTCAGTACATGACGCGCAGGGTCACGCCGTAGGTCCGCGGCGCGCCGAGGAACGCGTTCCACGATCCGGTCTGGATCGGGGCGTCGAAGCCCACCTGGCTGTAGGTCTCGTCGGTGAGGTTGCGTCCCCACAGCTCCACCGCCCAGCGCCGGTTGCGCGAGCCGAGCACGAGGCGCGCATCCACCACCGTGTAGGCCTCCTGGAACTTCTGCGGATCGAGGTCGGAGCCGGTGTTGTGGTCGCCGGTGTAACGTCCGCCCAGGTAGATGCGGCCGAGCAGGTTGTCGGCGAAATCCCATTCCCAGGTCATGGACGCGTTCGCCTGCCAGCGCGGCATGAAGCCCGGCGTGGCCCCCGGCAGCAGCACCAGGTCGGCGTCGGGCAGCAGGTCGCTGCCGAACTCGGCGTCGAGCCAGGTCGCGCCGCCCTGCAGCGACAGCCCGTCGACCGGCGTCTGCCACATCAGGTCGAGGTCGAGGCCTCGGCTCTTGAGCTCGGGGATCGAACGCACGACGTAGCTGGTGCCGAGGAAGCTGTTGAGCTGGAAGTCGCTGAAGGTCTGCTGGAACAGCGAGGCGTTGAGCAGCAGGTTGCCGCCGGCCAGGGTCGACTTGAGGCCCAGCTCGTAGCTGTCGACGAACTCGCCCGGGAACGAGGTGTCGTCCACCGGCGTGATGCCGGAACCTCCCGAGGACAGGCCGTTGGACGACTGCACGCGGTCGAGGTTGAAGCCGCCGGCCTTGTAACCGCGCGCGGCGGACACATAGGTCATCAGCGCGTCGCTCCAGCGGTAGGACGCGCGCAGCGATCCGGACCACTCCTTCTCGTCGCGCTCCTGCCAGGTGTCGCGGCCGTTGTGCATCACGTTGCTCCAAGGCAGGCACATGTAGCCGATCACCGTGGGCACCAGGCCGGCGATGTAGGGCCCGGGCACGCCGCGGCCGGCCAATGCCGCGCCCACCTGGGCGGGATTGACCAGGCCGTTGGCGCAGCCGATGCCGCCATTGGGATTGCTCAGCTGCGAGCGCAGCTGCTTGCGCTCGTCGGTGTAGCGCGCGCCGATCGTGATGTCGAGCGCGTCGGTGGCGCGCCAGACGTTGTTGGTGAACAGCGCCGTGCTGCGCGCGTTCTGCTCGAAGTGGTCGTGGCTGCCGCCGCCGACGAAGGTGGTGCCGAAGGGGCGGCCCGCCGCCTGCGACAGGAACAGGAACGGATTGCTGGTGTCCACCAGGCCGGCGGGGAAGGCGCTGGCGATGTTGCTCAGCAACGCGATCGACAGGTAGGGCTCGTAGGCGCTGCCCATGCTGATGCTGTCGTTGCGCACCAGGTCCTCGTCGGCATAGAACGCGCCGACCATCCAGTCCACCCGCTCGCTCGAACCGGTCAGCCGCAGCTCCTGGCTGAAGGTCTCGAAGCCGACGTCGTTCTCGCCGGCGCCGTAATGGCGGACCCAGATCGGTGCGGTGGTGAAGTCGAGGTCGGCCGAGTTGAGGTTGGTCCAGTCGCGCATCGCGGTGATCGAGGTCAGCGTGGCACCGCCCATCCACGGCGTGTCCCAGTCGACCTGCACCGACACGCCCTTGTCCTCCACCGACTGGCGGGTGATGTCGTTGCTGTAGGCCAGGCGCCGCGAGGGATCGGGCACAGGGATGACGCCCGCCCCCCCGGCCAGCGCATCGACGATGGCGGCGGTGGGTCCGCGCGTGGTGGTCACCGAGGCGCAGCACTGCTCGCTGCGGCTGGCGAAGTCGGCGATCGCGCGGATGCGCAGGCCATCGGTGGGCTCGAGCAGCAGCTGGCCGCGCAGTCCGTGGAAATCGAGGTCCCTGTCCTCGGTGCTGGTGCGCGGCCCGGGGCCGGTCTCGACGTCGAGGAAACCGTCGCGCCAGCGCTTGACGCCGTAGAGGCTGAACGCCGCGGTCTCGCTGATGGCGTCGTTGTAGCTGGCCGACACGCCGAACAGGCCGTAGTTGCCGGCGGTGATCTCGGCTTCAGCGCTCTGGCTGTAGGACGGCGCCCGCGTGACCACGTTGACCAGGCCAGCCGAGGTGTTCTTGCCGAACACCGTGCCTTGCGGGCCCTTGAGCACCTCGACCCGTTCGACCGGGCCGAGGTCGCCGAAGCCCACGCCGTTGCGCGGACGGTAGACGCCGTCGATCACCACGCCCACCGACGACTCCAGGCCCGGGTTGTCGCCGACCGTGCCGACGCCGCGCAGGCGTACCGTGGTCTGGCTTTCCGACGCGGTGCTGGTGACGCTCATACCCGAGACCAGGTGCTGCAGTTCCTTGATGTCGCGCGCGCCCGCGTCCTGCAGCAGCTGCTCGGGCAGCACGCTCATCGTGATCGGCACGTCCTGCAGCGCCTCCTCGCGCTTTTGCGCGGTGACGATCAGGGCATCGAGCGTGGTGGCACGCTCGCTGGACGCGGGCGGCGTGGTGCCGTCCTCCTGCACGGCGATGGCCGCGAGCGTCGTCGTGGCGAAGCCGCACAGCGCGAACGCCACCGACGCTGCCAGCATGCTGCGATGGATCTTGTTGCCGTTCATGGATCTACCCTCCCGTAGTCCTGCGTGGGGCTCCTCGTTGGCCGCCGCCCCTGCGACGGCCCGGAAGCCTCGAATGTGTGCCTGTCCTGCGTGTCGCCCCGTGCTGCCGCGTCCCTGCGCACCCCGTCCCGTCTCCGGCTGTCGTCCGCCGCCGGTCTCCCGCCTACGCCGCCTCCGCACGCGCCAGTGGATGCAGCGCGCGCAGGTGTTCGTCCGTCGTCCCCATCCGCAGTTCGAACGCCAGCAGGCGTCGGAAGCAGTGGCTGACTTCGAGTTCGTCGGTCATGCCCATCCCGCCGTGCAGCTGGACCGCTTCCTGGCCGACCCGGCGCGCGGCCTGGCCGACCACGACCTTGGCGCCCGAGACGGCCTCGCGTCGCGCCTGTGCGTTGTCGCCCAGGCAGGCCGAGGTGGCGAGATAGGTCATCGAGCGCGCCTGCTCGACCTGCATGTACATGTCCGCCATGCGGTGCTGCAGCGCCTGGAAGCGGCCGATCGGCATGCCGAACTGCATGCGGTCGCGGGTGTACTGCACGGTGGTGGCGAGCGTGCGGTCGAGCACGCCCAGCGCATCGGCGCACAGCGCGGCCAGTCCGTGGTCGAGCGCCTGCGCCAGCGTGGCGGAGGCGTCGCCGCCCAGCCGCGCATCGGCCGGCAACTGCAGGTCGAGTTCGATGTCCGCTGCACGCTGCCCGTCGACCGTGCGCAGCGCCCGCAGCTGCACGCCGGCGGCTTCGCGCTCGACCAGGAACACGCCGGATCCGTCCTGCATGCGCGCGCTCACCAGCAACCAGCGCGCCATTGGCGCGTGGTACACGCGGGCCTTGCGTCCGCGCAGGCGCCAGCCGTCGCCATCGGCCTCGGCGGTGGTGGCGCGCGGGTCGAACCAGCCGCCGTCCTCGTCGTGCGCCAGCACCGCGATCGCCTCGCCCGAGCCCAGCGCCTCGAGCAACGTCGCGCGCTGTTCCCCTTGCGCCAGCAGCGATACCACGCGCGTGGCGAGCACCGCGCTGGAGTGGAAGGGTTCGAGCAGCAGACCCGCGCCCGTCGCCTGCGACACCAGCATCGTGCCCACCGGGCCGGCGCCGATGCCGCCGTCGGCCTCGTCGATGTCGAGCGCCAGCAGGCCCAGCTCGGCCAGCGCCCGCCAGGTGTCGGGCGACCAGCCTTGCTCGCCGGCGATGGTCTTCGCGCGGTGCTCGAGCGGGTAGTCGGACGCGAGGTACCGCCGGATCGAGTCCTGCAGCATCTGCTGTTCTTCGGTGAAGGAGAAATCCATGCGTCGTGACCTCAGAGTTGCAGGACCATCTGCGCGATGATGTTGCGCTGGATCTCGTTGGATCCGCCGTAGATGCTCAGCTTGCGCAGGTTCATGTAGTGGCCGACGGCGCGCGGCACGTCCTCGCCGTCGCCTTCGTATTCCAGCGCGCGCGCGCCCAGCGCTTCGACCTGGAGTTCGGTGATGCGCTGCAGGATCTCGGTGCCGCGGATCTTGAGCATCGAGGCCTCCGGGCCCGGCGCCTGCTGGCGTGCCTCGGCGAAGATCACGCGCAGGTTGGTGACCTCCAGCGCGCGCAGCTCCAGTGCGACCTGGGCGATGCGCGAGGCGAACACCGGATCGTCCGCCAGCGGCGCGCCGTTGCGCACGGCCTCGGCGGCCATGCGCCGCAGCCGCGCCAGTTCTCGCCGGCTGGCGCCGATGCCGGCGATGTTGGTGCGCTCGTGGCCGAGCAGGAACTTGGCGCAGGTCCAGCCCGCGTTCTCCTCGCCCACCAGGTTCTCCACCGGCACGCGCACGTTGTCGAAGAACACCTCGTTGACCTCGTGGCCGCCGTCGAGCAGGCGCGTGGGCTGCAGGCGGATGCCGGGCGTGCGCATGTCGATCAGCAGGAAGCTGATGCCGCGCTGCGGCTTGGCGTCCGGATCGGTGCGCACCAGGCAGAAGATCCAGTCGGCATGCTGGCCGAGCGTGTTCCAGGCCTTCTGGCCGTTGACCACGTAGTGGTCGCCGTCGCGCTCGGCGCGGGTCTTGAGCGAGGCCAGGTCCGAGCCGCTGCCCGGCTCCGAATAGCCCTGGCACCACCAGTCGCTGCCGTCGAGGATGCGCGGCAGGAAGCGCTGCTGCTGCGCCGGCGTGCCGTAACGCATGATCACCGGCGCCACCATCTTCAGGCCGAACGGCAGCTGGATCGGCGCGTCGGCCGCGGCGCATTCGATGTCGAACAGGTACTGGCGGGTCTTGTCCCAGCCGGTGCCGCCGAACTCGCGCGGCCACATCACCGCGCCCCAGCCGTGCGCATGCAGGATCTTCTGCCAGCGGCGCAGGTCGTCGGCGACCTGGCGCTCGTCGCCGCGGCGCACGCGGTCGCGGATGTCGTCCGGGAGGTTGGCGGCGACGAAGGCGCGCACCTCGTCGCGGAATGCGAGTTCATCGGGGCTGAAGTTCAGGTCCATGGAGGCTCCGGTGGCTCAGGGCGCGTGCAGCGCGTCGAGGATCTGGCGCCGCAGCTGCGGCAGCGCGGCATAGGGGTCGGGGGGACACGTCTGCGACTGCAAGGCATCGAAGCGGGCGCGTACGCCCTCCAGCGCCTGCGGGTGCGGCAGGATCCAGAAGCGGCGCTGCGCGATCGCCTCGAAGGTCAGCTGCGCGACTTCCGCGGCGGTCGTCTTCGCCGACGATACCGCCTTGTCGACCAGCGCCTGGCCGACGGCGGCCGCGCGGGTGCGGGCACGCGCCGCGCTCGGGTCGCGGTTGCGGGCGGCACGGGCGATGCCGGTGCCGACCCAGGACGGGCACAGCACCGAGCAGCCGACCCGGTCGCCGACCAGGGACAGGTCCTGGTACAGCGTCTCGGACAGCGACACCACCGCGTGCTTGGCGACGTTGTAGGGGCCGGTCAGCGGCGGGTCGACCAGGCCGGCCATCGAGGCGGTGTTCACCACGTGGCCGCGATAGCCCGGGTCCTTGGCGGCCGCCTCGAGCATGCGCGGCACGAAGGCGTGCACGCCGTGGATCGTGCCCCACAGGTTGACGCCGAGTACCCACTCCCAGTCCTGCACGCTGGCTTCCCAGAGCAGGCCGGTGGTGCCGACGCCGGCATTGTTGAACAGCAGGTGGACCGCGCCGAAGCGCGCGCAGGCGTCGTGCGCCAGGGTCTGCATCGCATCGCCGTCGGCCACGTCCAGCCGGCGCTGCATCACGGTCGCGCCCCTGGCCTCGAGCCCGGCCGCGGTCTCGGCGAGCGCATCGGCCTGCACGTCTACCAGCACCAGCGCCATACCGGCATCGGCCGCCACGCGCGCGAACTCGCGGCCGAAGCCCGAGCCGGCGCCGGTGATCACCGCCACCCTGCCGCGCAGCTCGCCCATGGCCGCCGGCGCGCTCATACCGCCGTGTACCCGCCGTCGACCGCCAGCACCTGGCCGGTGATGTGCGCACCGGCGTCCGAGGCGAACAGCAGGGCCGCGCCTTTGAGATCGGCATCGCCACCGAGCCGGCGCAGCGGCGCATTGCCCATCAGCGCCTCCTCGCCCAGTGCGCCGATCACGCCCTGGCTCATCTTCGAGGGGAAGAATCCCGGCGCGATCGCGTTGACCGTGACGCCGCGACCGCCCCACTCCGCCGCCAGCGCGCGCGTCAGGTTGACCACCGCGCCCTTGGAGGCGTTGTAGGCGGCGGTCTTGAGCAGGGCGCCGGCGTTGCCGCGCAGTCCGGCGACCGAGGCGATGTTGACGATGCGGCCGCGGCCGCGCGGCAGCATCGCGCGCCGCGCCACCTGCTGCGACAGCGCGAACAGTGCGCGCACGTTGAGCCCGAACACCTTGTCCCAGGCCTCCAGCGGATAGTCCTCGGCCGGCGCGCCCCAGCTGGCACCGGCGTTGTTGACCAGCACGTCGATGCCGCCGAACGCCGCCAGCGTCGCGTCGACCAGGGTTTCCGCCGCGCCGTCGGTGGCCAGGTCGACCGCGCAGGCCTCGGCGCGGATGCCGCGGCCTCGCAGGTGCACCAGCGCCCCGTCGAGCTCGTGCTGCTTGCGCGCGGCGATCATCACCGCGGCGCCATGGTCGCCCAGCGCCTCGGCGATCTGCAGGCCGAGGCCGCGCGAGCCGCCGGTGACCAGCGCGGTGCGTCCGTCGAGGTCGAACAGGGTGCGGTGGCCGGTCATGCGGGCTCCTTCAGAACCATTCGTCGCGCATCGCCAGCGCGCTGTCGTCGTTGTCGGCCAGGCGGTCGAGCCACGCATCGACGCGCGGCAGTTCCCAGCGCAGGAACCAGCGCGCGGCCTGGCGCTTGCCGCGCGCGAAATCGTCGTCGCGCGTGCCCAGCGCCAGCAGCTGGCCCAGCCACACCCAGGCCACGGTGACGTGGCCGAAGGCCTCGAGATACGCGCTGGCGTTGGCCAGGCGCGCGACCGGGTCCTCGACCTGCAGCAGCGCGGCGGTCACCTCGCGCAGCCGCGACAGGCGCGCGGCCAGCGCGTCGGCGAACCCGGCGCAGGTGCTGCCCACCGCGCGCGCGAGCGTGCCCTCGACCAGCCGCACATAGGCCTCGAACGCGGCCCCGCCCTGCATCGCCACCTTGCGGCCGAGCAGGTCGATGCCCTGGATGCCGTGGGTGCCTTCGTGGATGGCATTGAGGCGGTTGTCGCGCCACAGCTGCTCCACGCGGTAGTCGCGGGTGTAGCCGTAGCCGCCGTGCACCTGGATGGCGAGGTCGTTGCCGGCCAGGCACCACTGCGAAGGCCAGCTCTTGGCGACTGGGGTCAGGATGTCGAGCAGCAGTTGCCTGGACACGGCGGTTTCCGTGTCGCCTGCCTCGTGCGCGATGCGCTGCTCGTCGACCAGGCGCGCGCAGGCCAGCACCAGGCCGAGCCCGCCTTCGGCGTAGCACTTCTGCGCCAGCAGCATGCGCCGCACGTCGGCGTGCGCGACCAGCGGCACCTGCGGCTGCGACGCATCCTTGCCGGCCGGACCCGGCAGCCGCCCCTGGGGCCGGTTGCGCGCGTAGTCGAGCGCGTGCAGGTAGGCCGTATAGCCCAGCGCCGCCGCGCCGAGGCCCACGCCGATGCGCGCCTCGTTCATCAGGTGGAACATGCAGGCCAGACCTTCGCCCGGCCGGCCGACCAGGTAGCCGATGGCGCCGGCGCGACCCTGCGGCCGGTACTTGCCTTCGCCGAAATTGAGCGCGCAGTTGACCGTCGCCCGGTAGCCGAGCTTGTGGTTGATCCCGGCCAGGCTGACGTCGTTGCGCTCGCCGCCCTCGCCCGCCGTCAGCGTGCGCGGCACGATGAACAGCGAGATCCCGCGCGTGCCGGCCTGCAGGCGTCCGTCCGCGTCCGGCACCTTGGCCAGGACCAGGTGGACGATGTTGCCCAGGATGCCGTGCTCGCCGCCGGAGATCCACATCTTGCGGCCGGACAGGCGGTACTGCGGGCCCAGCGCGGAGTCGCGCTCGTAGTCGCCGCGGGTGGTGATGTCCGACAGCGACGATCCGGCCTGCGGCTCGGACAGGCACATGGTGCCGGTCCATTCGCCGCGCAGCTGCGGCAGGGCGAAGGCCTCGACCTGCGCCGCCGAGCCATGCGCCAGCAGCAGCGAGGCGTTGCCCATCGTCAGCATCGGATAGGCGCAGGCCCCGATGTTGGCCGCCGACAGCCAGGCCAGCGCGGCCTTCTCCACCAGCACCGGCAGCTGCAGGCCGCCCACGGCCTCGTCCTGCGCGGCCGCGACCACGCCGCTCTCCGCCAGTGCGCGCACCGCGGCGGTGACCGCGTCCGGCAGTCGCACCGCTTCGCCGTCGAACGCCGGCTCCTCGCGGTCGGACAGCGCGTGGCATGGCAGCAGCACGTCCTCGCCCAGCCGCGCGCAGCTGTCGATCACCGCGTCGAAGGTCTCGCGCGAGTGCGCGGCGAAGCGCGGCGCCGACAGCAGCGACTCCGCCTCCAGCCAGTCGTAGAGCTGGAAGTGGAGGTCCTCGCGCGAGAGCAGCAGGCCGGTCATCGGCTCAGGCCACCTCGAACAGGCCGGCCGCGCCCTGGCCGCCGCCGACGCACATGGTGACGACGACGTACTTCACGCCGCGGCGCCGGCCCTCGATCAGCGCATGCCCGACCAGGCGCGCGCCGCTGACGCCGTAGGGATGGCCGACCGCGATCGCGCCGCCATTGACGTTGAGCCGCTCGTGCGGGATGCCGAGCCGGTCCATGCAGTAGAGCACCTGCACGGCGAAGGCCTCGTTGAGCTCCCACAGGCCGATGTCGTCGACCGTGAGGCCGGCGCGCTGCAGCAGCTTCGGCACCGCGAACACCGGGCCGATGCCCATCTCGTCGGCCTCGCAGCCGGCGACCGCATAGCCGCGGAAGATGCCGAGCGGGCGGATCCCGCGGCGCGCGGCCTCGGCCGCCGACATCAGCACGCTGGCCGAGGCGCCGTCGGAGAACTGGCTGGCATTGCCGGCAGAGACCACGCCGCCGGGCAGCGCCGTGCGGATCTTCGACACGCCTTCATAGGTGGTGTCGGCGCGCACGCCCTCGTCGGCCGACAGCGTGACCTCGCGCGTGGCCATCGCCTTCGTCGCCGGGTCCACCACCGCCTGGCGGACCGTGATCGGCACGATCTCCTCGTCGAAGCGCCCGGCCGCCTGCGCCGCCGCGGCGCGCTGCTGGCTCTCGGCGCCGTAGCGGTCCTGGCGCTCGCGATCGATGCCGTAGCGCCTGGCGACGTTCTCGGCCGTCTGCAGCATCGGCATGTAGATGGCCGGATGGTGGCGCTGCATCCAGGCGTCTTCCAGCATGTGCTGGTTGATGGTGTTCTGCACGGTGGAGATGCACTCCACGCCGCCGGCCACGTACACGCCGTCCTCGCCGGCGACGATGCGCTGCGCGGTCTGGGCGATGGCCTGCAGGCCCGAGGCGCAGAAGCGGTTGACGGTGGTGCCCGGCGCGCTGGACGGCAGGCCGGCGCGCAGCGCGATCTGGCGCGCGATGTTGCTGCCGGTCGCGCCTTCGGGCCAGGCGCAGCCCATGACCACGTCCGCGATCTCGGCCGGGTCCACGCCAGCGCGCTCGACCGCGTGGCGCACCACGTGTCCGCCGACGGTGGCGCCGTGGCTCAGGTTGAGCGCGCCCTTCCAGCTCTTGGCCAGGCCGGTGCGCGCGGTGGAGACGATGACGGCTTCGTTCATGGCGTGACTCATGCGGCGGCGGCGCGCGGGCGCGCGACCGGATCGTTGAAGGAACGGCCCGACTCGGCCAGTTCGACCAGCAGCGGCGCCGGCTCCCAGGCCTCGCCGCGGTGGCCGCGGGCGTAGCGGCGCATCGCCGCCAGCACGTTGTAGAGCCCGACCTGGTCGGCATGGAACATCGGACCGCCGCGCCAGGCGGGGAAGCCGTAGCCGGCGAGGTAGACGATGTCGATGTCCGAGGCGCGCGCGGCGATGCCCTCGGCGAGGATGTGCGCGCCCTCGTTGACCAGGGCGTAGACCAGGCGCTCGACGATCTCCTGGTCGGAGATTTTCCGGCGCGTGATGCCCAGCGCCCTGGACTGCTCGACGATCATCGCCTCGACCTCGGCCGAGGGATGCGGCGTGCGGTCGCCGGGCCGGTAGTCGTACCAGCCCTTGCCGGTCTTCTGGCCGTAGCGACCCATCTCGCACAGCAGGTCGGCGTTCTTCGCATAGACCATGTCCGGCCGCTCCACGTAGCGGCGCTTGCGGATCGCCCAGCCGATGTCGTTGCCGGCCAGGTCGCCCATCCGGAACGGCCCCATGGCGAAGCCGAACTTCTCCATTGCGCGGTCGACCTGTTGCGGCAGCGCGCCCTCCTCGAGCAGGAAGGTCGCCTGGCGCGAGTACTGCTCGATCATGCGGTTGCCAATGAAGCCGTCGCACACGCCCGAGACCACGGCGGTCTTGCGGATCGCCTTGGCCATCGCCATCGCCGTGGCCATCACGTCCCTGGCGGTCTTCGCACCCCGCACCACCTCGAGCAGGCGCATGACGTTGGCCGGGCTGAAGAAGTGCAGGCCCAGCACGTCCTGCGGGCGGCGGGTGAAGGCGGCCACGCGGTCGACGTCGAGCGTGGAGGTATTGGTGGCGAGGATGGCGCCGTCCTTCGCGACCGCGTCGATCTTTTCGAACACCGCCTGCTTGACCGCGTAATCCTCGTACACCGCCTCGATCACCAGGTCGGCATCGGCCAGTGCGGCGTAGTCGAGCGAAGGCGCGAGCAGGCCCATGCGCTGCTCGACCTGCCCGGCCGTGATCCGGCCCTTCTTCGCGCTGCCCTCGTAGTTGCGGCGGATGGTGGCCAGGCCGCGGTCGAGCGCTTCCTGCGAGGTCTCCACGATCGCCACCGGGAGGCCGGCGTTGAGGAAGTTCATGGCGATGCCGCCGCCCATGGTGCCGGCGCCCACGATGCCCACGCGCGTCACCGGACGCGGCTTGACCTCTGGACCGATGTCGTCGATGCGGCTGGCGGCGCGCTCGCCGAAGAACGCGTGGCGCAGCGCATGCGACTCGGGCGAGTTCACCAGCACGGTGAAGCCCTCGCGCTCGACCGCGAGCCCCTCGTCGAAGGGGCGCAGCGAGGCGGCCACGGCGTCCACGCAGCGCAGTGGCGCCGGATAGTTGGCCGATGCCGCGGCGACGCCCATGCGCGCCCAGGCGATGAAGGCCTGCGCATCGTCGTGCTCGACCTGGCGGTCGCGCACGCGCGGATGCGTGGCGCCCGCCGCGATCCGCTCGCGCAGCAGGCCGATCGCGGCCTCGACCGGATCGCCGTCCACCACGCTGTCGAACAGCGCGGTGCCGGCGAGCCGCTCGGCCGCGACCGGCGCCCCCGACACGATCATGTTC
>JAEXLY010000264.1 GCA_023444765.1 Pseudomonadota bacterium
CAGCCGGCGCGCGCCGCCTTGACGCCCTCCCGCGCAACAATGCGGTAACGTATGGGGGTGAGTACCCCCCAGAGCGAGTTCCGGGAAGCACGCCACGACGTGCGTGCGCGGCGATACGCCGCGCGCCTGGCGCGTGTCCGCGACGAGGTCGCCAGCGCCCTCACCCATGGCTTCGGCGCGGCCGCCGCCCTGGCGGGCGGCGCGGTCCTGATCACCCTGGCCGCGATCTACGGCGACGGCTGGCAGCTCGGGGCTGCCATCGTGTTCGGCGCGAGCCTGCTCCTGCTCTATCTGGCCTCCACGCTGTACCACGCGATCCGGCATCCGGTCGCCAAGGGCCGGCTCAAGGTGTTCGACCATTGCGCGATCTACCTCTTGATCGCCGGCACCTACACGCCGTTCACCCTGATCGGCCTGCGCGGGCCGTGGGGCTGGAGCCTGTTCGCCGCGATCTGGAGCCTGGCGCTCGCGGGCGTGGTCTTCAAACTGTTCTATACCGGCCGCTTCAAGCGGCTGTCGACGCTGATCTATGTCGCGATGGGCTGGCTGGTGCTGGTGGCGATCAAGCCGGTGATGTCCAACCTGGACGGGTGGACATTCGGCTGGCTCATCGCCGGCGGCGTGTTCTACACCCTGGGCACGTTCTTCTACCACCGCGACAGGATTCCGTACGCGCACGCGATCTGGCACCTGTTCTGCATCGCCGGCAGCGTGTGTCACTACGTCGCGGTGTTGGCGCAGGTCGTTCCGGCCTGATCACCACGCGCGCTTCGCCAAACTGAACCTTCGCATCGCTTTCGCGCCGGGATGACGCGAGGCGGGCAAGTCTTGCGTGCATGCCGACCGGTTCCTCCCCATCGCCGCGACGCGCGCGCCGCATGCCGCGATTTCGCCGGCCGTCCCGACGCGGGTCCGCGATCCTCGGCGCCACCGCCGTCGCCCTCTTTCTGCTGCTGGTGTTCTGGGACTGGAACTGGTTCAAGGGTCCGGTTGAACGCCTGGTGGAGATGCGCACCGGCCGCGAGTTCGACATCGGGGGCAGGCTCGACGTGGACCTCGGCCGCGTCACAACGGTCAGCGCCGGACAGCTGCGGCTGGGCAATCCGGACTGGTCGGAACACCGGGACATGGCAACGGCCGCCGCCCTGGCGGTCCAGGTCGAGTTCTGGCCCCTGCTGGTGGGCAGGCTGCGCCTGCCCGAGCTGCGGCTGGTGCAACCGGACGTCCGGCTGGAAACCGGTCCGGACGGCAGGCCCGGGAACTGGGATTTCGGTTTCGACGGCGACGGCGGTGACCCCATGCAGTTGCGCAGGCTCTGGGTCGAGCAGGGGCATCTGCGGTTCCACGACGCCGTGAGCAGGACCGACATCGACATCAGACTGGCGAGCCGGGAATCGCGGCGGCCGGGCGAGCCTCCGTCCATCGCGCTCGAAGGCGAAGGCGAATGGAGCGGCAACCGGTTCGGCCTGGAGGGCAGCGCCGAGTCGCCACTCGAACTCCGGGATACCGAGCGCCCATACCGGCTGGACCTGCGGGCGCGTGCCGGCGGTACGCGTGCGCATGCGCGCGGCACCATGATCGACCCCTTCCGTCTGCGGGACTTCGATCTGCAGTTCGCGCTGTCCGGCAGCAACCTCGCCCATCTGTATCCCCTGCTTGGCCTGGCCCTTCCGGATTCGCCTCCCTACTCGGTCGACGGGCGGCTGACGCGCGACGGCAACACCTGGCACTACGACGCCTTCACAGGGAAGGTCGGCCAGAGCGATCTCGGCGGATCGGCGGCGGTGACGACTGGCGGCGACCGTCCGTTCTTCAAGGCCGAGCTGGTGTCCGACCGCCTGGACTTCGACGATCTCGCCGGCTTCGTCGGCGGCACGCCCGATGCCGAGGGCGAGGAAGGACTCGACCCCGCGCTGGCCGCCCAGGCCGCCGAACAGGCTGCGCGCGGCAAGGTGCTGCCCTCGCGCCCGTACGAACTGCACAAGCTGCGCTCGATGGACGCCGACGTGCGCCTGCGGGCGCGCCGGATCAACGCACCCGGCCTGCCGATCGACGACATGGACGCCCACCTGCTGCTCGAGGCCGGGCTGGTACGCCTGGCGCCACTCAACTTCGGCGTAGCCGGCGGCGATATCCGTGCGGACGTACACATGGATGCGCGTCGCGACACCATCCAGACACGGCTCAAGGCCGATGTGCGCCGCGTGGAACTGGCGCGGCTGTTCCCGGACGTGGAACTGGCCAGGGACACCGTCGGACGACTGGGAGGAAGCTTCCAACTCGCCGGTACCGGCAACTCGGTCGCGGCGATGCTGGGCTCGGCTGACGGAGATGTCGCGATCGGCATGGGCCGCGGCGAGATCAGCAACCTGCTGGTCGAACTGGCGGGGATCGACATCTACGAGACGCTGAAGTTCCTCATCGGCAAGGACCGCAAGGTGCCGGTGCGCTGCGCCTTCGCCGACTTCGGGGTACGGGAGGGCGTCATGGACTCGCGTGCGCTGGCATTCGATACCACGGACACGATCATCGTCGGCCAGGGGCAGATCGACCTGGGCGAGGAAACACTCGACATCGAGCTGCGCCCGCGCCCGAAGGATCGCAGCATCCTCGCCCTGCGCTCGCCACTTCACCTGGGAGGTACCTTCGCCGACCCCAGCTTCCGTCCCGACTTCGCCCGCCTCGGCCTGCGCGGCGCCGTCGCCCTGGCACTGGGCAGCATCGCCCCGCCCGCGGCCCTGCTGGCCACGCTCGAGCTCGGTCCGGGCGAGGACAGCAGTTGCGGCGGCGAGTACGCGAAGTAGCCGCCTCAGCCGGCGATGTAGCGCTGCAGCTGATCCAGCTCGTGCTGCTGGTCCTCGATCACCGCCGCCACGAGGTCGCCGATCGAGATCATGCCCACCACCGCACCGCCTTCGACCACCGGCAGGTGGCGGATGCGATTCCGGGTCACCAGTTGCATACAGGCGGGGACGCCGTGGTCGGGGCCGACCGTGATCACCTGGGACGTCATGATCGCACTGACCGGCGTGTCCTTCGACGACCGGCCCTCGAGCACGATCTTGCGTGCGTAGTCGCGCTCGGACAGGATCCCCGCCAGGCGGGCGCCATCCATCACCAGGACCGCGCCTATGCTCTTGAGCGCCATCAGGCGGATCGCGTCGAACACGGGGGCATCCGGCGCGACCGCGAACAGCTCAACGGGCTTGGCTTCCAGCAGTTGTCGCACCGTGCGCATGGCGCTTTCCTCCCGATGGCGGCGTCGGGACAGAGCATACTCCGCTGGACGCGGGACGCCAGTCGTCCACCAGGTACAGCGGACGCTGCTTGGATTCCTCGTACAGGCGGCCGAGGTATTCGCCGATCAGGCCCAGCGCCACCAGCTGCACGCCCCCAAGGAACAGGATCACCGACATCATCGTCGGCCAGCCGGCCACGGGATCGCCGTACAGCAGCGCCTTGAACACGATCAGGACCGCATATGCGAAAGCCAGCAGCGCCACGAACACGCCCAGGTAGGTCGCCAGCCGCAGCGGTGCGGTCGAGAAGCTGGTGATGCCCTCCAGTGCGAAGTTCCACAGCTTCCACAGGTCGAACTTGCTGCGTCCGGCGACGCGCGCCTCGCGCCGGTACGGCAGCGCGATGCGGTTGTACCCGATCCAGCCGAACAGCCCTTTCATGAAGCGGTGGCGTTCGCGCAGCTGGCGCAGCGCTGCGAGCGCGCGCGGCGACAGGAGGCGGAAGTCGCCGGTGTCGGTGGGGATGGGGGTCTTGGACAGGCGCTGGATCACGCGGTAGAAGGCATGCGCGCTGGCGCGCTTGACCCACCCCTCGCCGTCGCGCTGCTCGCGCATGCCGTACACGTCGTCGTAACCCTCGCGCCACAGCGCGACGAACCGCGGGATCAGCTCGGGTGGATCCTGCCCGTCGGCGTCGAGGATGAGCGCCGCGCCCTCCTCCACCCGGTCCAGGCCCGCGGTCAGCGCCGCCTCCTTGCCGAAGTTGCGCGACAGCCGCAGCAGCCCCACCCGCCGATCGCCACTGGCCAGCCCGCGCATGACCTCCCAGGTCCCGTCGCGACTTCCATCGTCCACGTACAGGACCCGCCCCTCGACGGCCTCGTCCGCCAGCGCATCCAGCACCGGCGCCAGCCGCGCATGCAGCAGCGGCAACGCCTGGGCTTCGTCGCGGGCCGCGATGACTACCGTCAGCAGTTCCTTATCCATGGCGCGCATCCTAGCCGACGGACCGTGGCTTTCCTCACGTCGAGGCAGCGGGCCGCGCGACCGGCCGACATCCGACAGACCAGTGGAGCGCGGGCCTCGACGCCGCGCCTGTCGCCCTGCCCGCGCCACGGCCCGGGCCGGCTCGCTCAGTCCAGCGCCTCCAGATACGCTTCGCCACCGATCTGGCGCATGTTGCGCTCTATGGCGCGTGCGCGCCGCTGCACGTAGGGACCGGGACTGGCCGCGCTGTAGCGCCTGGGGCTCGGCAGCACGGCAGCCAGGCGTGCGCTCTGCGCGGCACCGAGCGCCGAAGCGTCACGACCGAAGTAGCTGCGGGCGGCGGCCTGGGCGCCGTACACCCCATCGCCGAACTCCGCGACGTTGGCATAGACCTCCAGGATCCGCTGCTTGGGCCAG
The DNA here is from genome assembly GCA_023444765.1 of Pseudomonadota bacterium. Lineage (GTDB taxonomy): Bacteria > Pseudomonadota > Gammaproteobacteria > Xanthomonadales > Xanthomonadaceae > Luteimonas. The sequence goes on from JAEXLY010000264.1 coordinate 4,644, forward strand.
AGCAGTTCGATCAGCACCGTGTACCAGGTCTCGATGGCCTTGCGCAGCCAGCGCGCAGGGAGGTTCGTTCCCTGCCAGAGGAACAGGTTCTTGGCCAGCTGCTGGGTGATCGTGCTGCCCCCGCGCAGGCGGCCGCCACGCTCGTTGCGCTTGCGCGCCTGCTCGATCGCCTCCAGGTCGAAGCCCCTGTGGACGGCGAAATTCTGGTCCTCCGCCGCGATCAGCGCCACGGGAAGCGATGGGGCCATCGCGTCCAGGTCGCGCCAGTCGTAGGCGATGCGGAAGCCGGCGTCGCCCTGCAGCCACGCCTCGACCTGGCGGATCGCCATGAAGGCGGAGAAGGGCGGATCGACGAAGCGCAGCGTCGCCACCTGCAGCACCGTGAACAGCAACAGCCAGAACGGCAGCAGCAACAGGCGGCGCAGCCAGCGCTTCGGCGGACGGACGGGTGGCGTGGCCAACGGCCCCCCGGGCACGGCTTGCGACATCGTGGATGCGCCCCAATCTGCACTTGGGCGCGACATCCGCGCCGACACTATTCGACCACGCACCGCCTTCCCGAATCCAACCCGATGACCGAGCCCCCCATTTCCCACGACAGCGACCGGCTGACCCGCTTCCTCCTGCCCGGCGCCGGCGTGCGGGGGGTGCATGTCCGTCTGGAACAGGCCTGGCAGCCGATCCGTGACCGGGACGAGTACCCGACCGCGGTATCGGAGATGCTCGGCGAAGCGGTTGCGGCCTCGGCCCTGTTCACCGGCCATGCCAAGGTCGAGGGGCGGCTGTCCGTGCAGTTGCGCGGCCAGCACCGCCTGCGCACCCTGTTCGCCGAGTGCACTGCCGCGGGCACGGTGCGCGCAATCGCGCAACTGGCCGAAGACGACGCCACGCCGGTGTCGCGCGATCTGCGCGAACTGGGGGACGGCGCCGTGCTTGCCATCACCATCGAGAATCCCGGCCTGCGCGGACGCGATCCGGTGCGCTACCAGGGCCTGGTGCCGCTCGAGGCCGATTCGCTCTCGGGGGCTTTCGAAGACTACTTCCGCATGTCGGAGCAGCTGCCTACCCGCCTGCTGCTCGCGGCCGATGCCGGCCAGGCGGCCGGGCTCATGCTTCAGAAGCTGCCGGGCGACGGCGGTGACATCGACGGCTGGGCCAGGGCCGGGGCGCTGTTCGACACGCTGCCGCCACGCGAGCTGCTCGAGACTGCGGGCGACATCCTGCTGACCCGGCTGTTCCACGAGGAAGGCGTGGAGACGGTCGGCGGCCGCGACCTGGCGTTCGGCTGTTCCTGTTCGCGCGAGCGTGTGGCAGCCATGCTGCGGTCGCTCGGGCCGGAGGAGGCGCGTGCCGCCGTGATTGACGGCGCGGCCCGGATCCGCTGCGAGTTCTGCGGGGAACGCCACGAATTCAGCGGCCCGGAAGTGGAGGCGCTGCTGGCGGTACCCGCGCCCGACTCGGCAGCCCCGGAGCGCGTTCAGTAAAGGTGCAGGTTGCCTGTTGCAGGGGTATTGTTAAGTAAACATAAATGCCCTAGTATCACCCTCCGTCCGAGAAGGAACTCCGGCCCCGCCCCCGGGTCGATAAGCCCAATGCCCCGCCTTCCTGCCCGACTGACGACCGCCCTGCTGCTGGCCCTCGGCCTGGCTGCAGGCGCGCACGCGCAGGTCAAGCGCGACCAGACGGTGCTTCCGGTGGTCGATCACAGCAGCGGCAAGGTCCAGGCCTACCTCCTGCTCGAGCCGACTGCGGAGGGCAACCGTGCGGGCGCACGCTGGCGCAGTGGCGCGAGTTCGCTGGACGCGACGTTCGGCCTGGAGTCGGGCAATTCGCTCGCGTTGCTGTGCAGCCAGCGCAACGGCGTTTTCAGCGCCGTCAGCAGTCTGGTCGACAACTGCCAGCTGGCCTCGCTGACCGATGCGGAGAGCAGCCGGCGCGCCAGTGCCACGGCGTCTTTCCATCGCCCGGGCGGCGGTTTCGGCGTCAGTGTCGGCCAGGGCAGCCAGAGCCTGCCGGCGTGGCTGACGCGCGAACGGACCACCGGCGGCAATCCGCAGCTCGACCTCAACGATCTCACCGTCTTCGCCCAGAAGAACATCGGCGAGGCAGCCTACGTCACCATCGCCGGCACCGTGGCCAAGGCCACCCTGATCCCGTTCTCCGAGGCCCCCGCCGACATCAGCGATCGCTGGAGCAGCCGGAGCCTGACGGTCGGCGGCGGGTACGGCGCGTTCAGCGCCAACGTCATCGGCCGCGTCATCGAGACCCCCGGCCAGCCGCGCTTCGAGGGCCTGGGCCTGGGCGTGACGTGGCGGACCCCGTGGAGCGGCCAGCTCACGGTGGGCGCGGAAAACGTGGTGACCCGCGGTCGCAACCCGTTCTCGCCCAACGGTGAGACAAACGACGAGGGCGCCGTGCCCTACGTCCGGTACGAGCAGGACCTGTAAGCGTCCGCCAGCCGGCATTTGCCTGTCATCACGGATTGCAGGCGAATTGTTAACGACACTTTAATTTCTCTCCGGGCGCTTGTAGTATCGGCCGCAACCTTGCCGGCCTTGGTGTCTGCCTTGACGCCTCGGCGGGGTTCCCATGGGGCGATGCCCGAGACTCACTGGAGAGAGATATGACGTTGAAGACCACCAAGCTTCGCGACGCGATTACCTTCGCGCTGATCGCGGGCACCACCACCGTCGCCGGTACCGGCGCGGTGTTCGCCCAGGAAAGCGGAGACCAGCAGGCCACCACGCTCGATCGCATCGAGGTGACGGGTTCGCGCATTCGCCAGGTCGATGTCGAAACCGCACAGCCGGTGCTGGCCATCAGCCGCGCCGACATCGAGAACCAGGGCTTCCAGTCGGTTGCCGACATCCTGCAGAACATCACCGCAGCGGGTTCCCCCCCGCTGAGCCGCGCAGCGCCGCTGTCCGCGGGCGAGGCCGCCGGCGGCCAGGCCATCGACCTACGTAACCTGGGCGCGCAGCGCACCCTGGTGCTGGTCAACGGCAAGCGTCTCGGCATCACCACCACCGGCGTCCAGGACATCTCCACCATTCCTGCGGCGATGGTCGAGCGCATCGAAGTGCTGAAGGACGGCGCGTCGGCCGTGTACGGCTCCGACGCGATGGCCGGTGTGGTCAACATCATCACCCGTTCCAACTATGACGGCCTGCAGGCCAGCGCCTACTACGGCCAGTACGGCGAAGGCGACGGCGCCGTGCAGAAGTACGACTTCCTGGTGGGCAGCTCGAGCGACCGCTCGTCGATCACCCTGGCGGTCGAGTACGCCAAGGAAGACGAGGTGTGGCAGGGCGATCGCCCCTTCAGCGCCGAGCCGCTGGGTGACCGTCACCCGGGCCGCAACTGGACCGTGGTCGGCCAGTACGGCGGCTTCGTCAGCAGCCCGACCAGCAACCCGCTGCCGAACGTCACCTATCCCGCCGCCACGACGGCCAATCCGAACCGCACGACGCGAGTGATCGTGCGGCCCGGCGGCGATCCGCGCAATCCGGCCGACTACATCAACCAGGATACCGGGCAGAACCCGACCCACAAGAGCAACGCAGGCGAGCAGATGCACCTGCGCACTCCGCTGGAGCGCACTTCGCTGTTCGTCGACGGCAGCTTCGACATCACCGACAGCGTGCGCGTCCGCAGCAACATGATGTACAGCAACCGCATCTCCGACCGCTCCATCGCCGGTTATCCGATGCAGGCCGGTTCGTTCGCCTCCTTCGACGCCGGCGCCGGCGTGCCGCTCGACGCCGACAGCTACTTCAACCCGGTCGGCAACGACATCACCAACTGGTGGCGCCGTACCTGGGAAGTGCCGCGCGTGTCGACCAGCGACGTGACCACCTGGCGCTTCAGCGCCGCCCTCGAGGGCAGCTTCGAAGTGGGCGAGCGCTACTTCGACTGGGACGTCGGCGCCATGTACAACAAGAACAAGGTGCTGCAGGCCTCCTACGGCAACCTCAACCTGGCCAATGTCCAGCGCGCCGTCGGTCCGTCGTTCATGAACGATGCCGGCCAGGTGCAGTGCGGCACCCCGGATGACCCGATCGCGTTCTCCGCGTGCGTGCCGTGGAACCCGCTGCTGCACTACGGTGAAGCGGGTCCGGGCAGCCTCGCCAGCCAGCAGTTGCAGGACTACCTGTTCCAGCGCGAGCATTCGCTGGGCGAAACAGAAACCACGATCTACACGGCCAACATCACCGGCGGCCTGTTCAACCTGCCGGCGGGCGAGATGGGCTTCGCGTTCGGTGTCGAGCACCGCAAGGAAGAAGGCGAGTTCATTCCCGATGGCCTGGCGGTCACCGGCGGCTCGACCAACCTGGCAGGTCGCGCCACCCGTGGCGACTACTCCGAGAACTCCGTCTACGGCGAGCTGTTCGTGCCGATCCTGATGGATGTCACGGGTGCGCAGGAGCTCAGCGTCAACATCTCCAGCCGCTATTCGGACTTCGACACCTTCGGCGACACCGTCAACAGCAAGTTCGGCCTGAAGTGGAAGCCGACCGACGACCTGCTGGTCCGTGCCACCTGGGCCCAGGGCTTCCGTGCCCCGACCATCTCCAACCTGTATGGCGGCGGCTCGCAGACGTTCGCGTTCTTCACCGACCCCTGCGACAGCCTGCGCGGCGCAGCTGCCACCAACGCCGCTGTGCAGGCCCGTTGCGGCCAGGACATCGCCAACGTCGAGACGTACCGCCAGCTGCAGCAGGGTTTCGTCCCAACCGCGCAGGCGAACGCGCAGAGCCCGCTGGCGTTCTTCTCGGGCGCCGGCAACCAGCTGCTGACGCCTGAGGAGTCGGAGAGCAAGAACATCGGCTTCGTCTGGAGCCCCGGCTTCGTCGAAGGGCTGAGCGTCAACGTCGACTGGTGGACGGTCAAGATCGAGAACACCATCGTTGCCGACACGCCGACCCAGATGCTCAACGACTGCTATGTCGAGAACATCGCGGCGCGCTGCAACGCGTTCACGCGTGATCCGATTCTGGGCATCGTCAACTACATGGAGTTCGGCAGCCGCAACGCCGGTTACATCGAGATGGAGGGCTACGATTTCGGCGCCACCTATCGCTTCGAGACCGACTTCGGCCGCTTTGGCATCGACTGGCAGAGCACCTACGTCACCCAGAACGAGTTCAAGACCGACGACGCGGCCCCGTTCGTGACCCAGAGCAACAGCTTCGGTGCGAACTTCCGCCTGCGGTCCAACGTGGGCCTGACCTGGGAGAGCGGCGACTTCGGTGCCAGCTGGAACATGCGCTACTACTCGGCGATGAAGGAATCGTGCCTCAGCCTGGCCTTCGCGCCGGGCGAGTGCTCCGACCCGGACTACGTGGCGGCCAACCCCGCCCAGACCCGTCCGCTGAACCGCGTCGGTTCCAACACCTTCAACGACGTGCAGTTCCGCTGGCAGGCACCGTGGAACGCGACCATCTCGGTGGGCGCCAACAACGTGCTCGACCGCCTGGGTCCGCCGATGTACACCCAGCCGAACTCGAACACCAACTACTACGGTGGTTTCGATATCGGCCGCTTCGTGTACATGAAGTACCAGCAGCGCTTCTGATCCAACTGCTCCATCGCTCTACCTGGAACGGCCCCGAAAGGGGCCGTTCTTTTTTGCGCTTCCGGAAAGCAGCCGTTCGCCGGCACCCCCGGGGCGGTCGCATCGCAGGGACGCTGCCGCCCGTCCGCGAAGGTTTAGCTAACGAACACTTAACATTTAACGACTATTTAATTCTCCGATTAACGGCGCTAGTATCGGCTGCAACCCTGCCGGATTTGGCGTCTTCCTTGACTCCGTCGGCTGGGTTCCCTCTGGGATAACCCCAGCTCACTTGGAGAGAGAGATGAGACTGAAGAGGAACAAGCTTCGCGATGCAATCGCGTTGTCGATTGCGGTCAGTGCCGTTGCCCTGGCGGGCTCCGCAGTAGCCCAGGACACGGCGCAATCGGAAAGCAGCGAGCCTGCCAAGCAACTCGACACCATCACCGTCACCGGCAGCCGCATCAAGAGCCAGACGATGACCGCGACGAGTCCCGTCGTGGAGATCAACGCAGAGGAATTCAGGTTCGCCGGCGCCACCACGGTCGAGGACCTCGTCAACCAATATCCGCAGCTCGATCTGAGCTTCGACAACTTCATCAACAACGGGGCCGGCACCTACGCCACTGTCGATCTGCGCGGCCTCGGCGTCGAACGCACTCTGACGCTGCTCAATGGTCGCCGGATTCCCAAGGGCGCGAACGAGACCCCCGATATCAGCATCGTGCCGGCCGCCCTCATCAAGCGCGTCGACGTACTGACGGGCGGCGCATCGGCGGTGTACGGTTCGGACGCGATCGCGGGCGTCGTCAACTTCATCCTGGACGACCAGTTCGAAGGCGTGAGCGTCAATGCCGGCTACTCCGCCTACCAGCACAACAACGACAACAAGTACATCCAGGGCCTGATGGATGCCCGCGACTTCGATTACCCGACGGGAGACTCGGGTTTCGACGGCATCTCGCGCAACATCGACCTCGCAATCGGCCGCAGCTTCGGCGAAGGCGGCCATGCGATGGGCTGGGTGACCTGGCGCGAGAACAAGGCGCTGCTGCAGGGCGAGCGCGACTACTCCTCTTGCGCGCTGAATGCGGCAGGCACCGCTTGCGGCGGCTCCGGCACCGCAGACCCTGCTAACTTCTACGTCGTGGCGCCCGAGTCTGGCTTCTACAGCTACGTGCTGCCTTCAGCTTCCGGGACCTGGTCCGTTCCCGATGCGATCAACATCTACAACTACGCGCCGATCAACTACTACCAGCGTCCCGACACCCGCATCACCGCGGGCTTCAACCTGAAGTACGAGATCAACGAACACTTCCAGCCCTATATGGAAGCGATGTTCGTCAACCGCAAGACCAAGACCCAGATCGCGCCGTCCGGGGCGTTCTTCACGGACATCGAGGTCACCTGCGACACCAGCGTGATCGGATCGATGTGCGCCGATCTCGGGCTGCCCGCCGACGAGGAGTTCATCGTCTACGTGGCCAAGCGTAACGTCGAGGGCGGCCCACGCATCTCGGCCTATGACGCCACCAACTTCAGTTTCACCACGGGCCTCGGTGGCCTGATCAACGATAACTGGTCCTACGACGCCGCCTTCACCTATGGTCGCTCCACCTCGCGCAACGAGAACATCAACGACTTCGTGACCACCCGGGTGCGCGATGCGCTGCTCGGTTGCCCTGCGGGCTCGTTCGACGGTTGTCTCCCCTACGAGGTGTGGACCGACTCCATCACCGCCGAGCAGGCGGAGGCGCTGCAGGGCGTCGGCATCGTCAACTACGCGACCCGCATGATGGACTTCACCGCGTTCGCCAGCGGCGACCTCGGCTTCGGATTCCCTTGGGCCAACGGCGAGAACGTCGGCGTGGTCGTGGGTTACGAGTGGCGCAAGGAGCAGTACGAGCGCGTTGCGGACAGCAACATGCAGACCGGCAACTTCACTGGCCTCGGCGGTCCGACCACTAACCTCGCTGGCGAACTGCGGGTCGAGGAAGTGTTCTTCGAGAGCAAGATCCCACTGGTCGTGGACGCGGGCGCACTCAGCCGCCTGGATCTCGAACTGGCCTATCGCTTCTCCGATTACAGCACGTCGGGCGCGGTGGACACGTTCAAGGTCGCGCTTGGCGCAGGTTTCGCCGACGATCGTTACCGCTTCCGCACCGGCTTCAACCGTGCGATCCGCGCACCGAACATCGGCGAACTGTTCCTGGACAACCAGATCGCGCTGTGGTCGGGCGACGACCCGTGCGCCGGCCCGACGCCCGAGTTCAGCGCCGCAGAATGCGCCCGCACGGGCGTGCCAGCCGACCGCTACGGCACCATCGCGGCCAACGCCGCCAGCCAGTACAACCAGTTCATCGGCGGCAATCCGGATCTGGAGCCGGAAGAGGCCGAAACCTGGACTGTCGGGTTCACCGCTTCGCCCATCGACAACCTCGACCTGGCGATCGACTACTACGACATCAAGCTGGAGAACGCGATCAGCACGATCGGCGCGCGTAACATCATCGATCTGTGCGCGGGTGGCCAGGACGCGATGTGCTCGCTGATCCGTCGCAACGCGGTCACGCTGGACCTGTTCCGCGGCAGCGACCCGAACTCGTCGGGCATGGTGATCAACACCAACGGCAACTACGGTGGTCGCCGGTTCCGCGGCCTCGATTTCAGCGCCGCCTACGGCTTCGCGCTGGGCAACGGCCGATTGACCACGACCTTCGCGGGCAACTATATCCTCGACAAGGAGTACGCGCCGGTCCCGGGCGACGATTCGGCGACGTACAGCTGCGAGGGCCTGATCAACTCCCGCTGCGCAACGCCAGACTGGCGACACATCGCAACGGCGCGGTATGCGTTTGACCGCTACACGGTCGGCCTGCGTTGGCGCCACATCGGCGAGATGGCCTACGAGGACGTCGACGGCACGCCGCTCACCTCCGACTTCTTCCTGCGCGGCGACGGCAAGGTCAAGTCGTACGACTTCCTCGACATCTCGGGCTCGGTGGACATCGGCGACTACGCGACGTGGACGCTCGGTGTGAACAACGTGCTCGACAAGGAGCCGCCGATGATCGGTGGCGGTCTCGGTCCGCTGAACGGTAACGCCCTCGGCGGTTACGACCAGGCCGGCCGTTACATCTTCACCAGCGTCAACTTCAAGTTCTGATCAGCGACGGGCATGACAAGGCGGCGGGCTTCGGCCCGCCGCCTTTTTTTGTAGATCCACTCCGCGAGAGTGGCGCCCCCGCTGCTCCACCGGGCGTAACGGCCCCCGCAATA
>JAEXLY010000291.1 GCA_023444765.1 Pseudomonadota bacterium
GCTGGCCCTGGCCGCGATGCCCGGTCTGGCACTGGAGGCGGCTCGGGCGGGGAACCCGGCGACGCCGTCAGGCGCCGGCGACCGGTCGGGGGATGACCCGGGCACGGGCGCCGCGGAGCGCAACGCCGGCGACCAGACGCCCCCGCTGCCCCCACGGCAGGACCCGCGCGCGACGCAGCCGCAGCCACCGGCAGCAGAGCCGGACGCACAGCCGTCGCAGGAGTCGCCGCAGGAATCGCAGGAGTCGCAGGAGCCCGACGCCGATGTGCCCGACGCGGAGATTTCCGGTCCCAGCGACGATCCCGATGCCGTGGAAAGCGCCACCACGCGGGTGCCGCTGGAGGAGATCCGCCGCTACGTGGGGCTGTTCAACGCGGTCCGCGGCGGCTACGTCGATCCGGTCGACGACCGCAAGCTGATGAACTCGGCCATCCGCGGCCTGTTGCTGGACCTCGACCCGCACAGCGCCTACCTGGAGAAAAGCGCGGCCGAAGCCTTCAGCGAAGGCACCAGCGGCGCCTACGACGGCATCGGCGTGGAAGTCATGCAATTGCCCGACGGCAAGGTCCGCGTGATCGCGCCGATCGACGACACGCCCGCGGCCAAGGCCGGCATCCGCGCCGGGGACGTCATCGTTTCGGTCGATGGACGCGCGCTGACCCCCGCCGACGCCGAGGGCGCCGGTCCGCTGCGCGGCCCGCCGGGCAGCAGCCTGGTCCTGGGCGTGGTGCGCGAGGGCGAGGCGCAGCCGCTGCAGATCACCGTGCGGCGCGAGACCATCCGCGTGGCCAGCGTGCGCAGCCGCATGCTCGAGCCGGGCTACGGCTACGTGCGCATCAGCGCCTTCCAGGTCGAGACCGGCGAAGACTTTTCCCGCGCCGTCAGCCGCCTGCGCGGCGACGCTGGCGGCCGCCTGCGCGGCCTGGTGATCGACCTGCGCAGCAATCCCGGCGGCCTGCTGACCGCGGCGGTGCGCGTGGCCGACGACCTGCTCGAGAAGGGCCGCATCGTCAGCACCCGCGGCCGCATCGACGCCAACGATACGGAATTCAGCGCCACCCCCGGCGACCTGCTCGACGGCGCCCCGGTGGTGGTGCTGATCGATGCCGGTTCGGCCAGCGCCTCGGAGGTGCTGGCCGGTGCGCTGCACGACCATGGGCGCGCCCGCATCGTCGGCAGCCGCAGCTTCGGCAAGGGCTCGGTGCAGACACTGCTGCCGCTGGGCAATGGCGATGCGGTCAAGCTCACCACCGCCCGCTACTACACGCCCAACGGGCGCTCGATCCAGGCGCGAGGCATCGATCCGGACGTGGTCCTCAAGCCGGATGCCGATGCGGCCGGCGTCCCCGCCGTTCCGCCCCATACCGAGGCGGCCCTGCCCGGCCACCTGCGCGGCGACGAGGAGGAGGGCGCCACCGCCGGTGATGTGCTGCCGGGCGATGGACCGATCCAGGCCGCGCTCGCGGAGTTGAAGACGATGCGGTCCGGTGCAGCCACCGCCCCGGTGCCGCCGGCGGCGGCTGCGGCCACGCGTCCCTAGTGGTCCGATCCGGAGCGGCCCCCGGAGCATCGTCTTCGGGGACGGCGGGCGCCTCCGGCCGCGCGTGCGAAGTCGTCAGGGCATCCGCGCTCCGCGGACGCGCGACACGGCGATGGCGCAGCGCGGCCGTGCCCGGCCTGCGATTCCGTACTCGGCCGGCAGCAGGGCGTAGAACAGCGGCAGTTCCTCCTGCGAGCAGGTCGAGCATTGCGCGCGCCAGTGCGTCGTCGGTCATGAACCCGACCAGGACCGGCTGCTGCACGGCCAGTTCGAAGAACCCCTGGTCATGCAGCCGGCCATCGCGGCCGTAGCCCGACAGTGTCCGGAACGCGGAGCCGCCGCGGATGCCCAGACGCATGGCGGCGCGCAGCAGAGCGGCCCCCCATGCCTGGGATTCCCGTACGTGTACAGGCGCAGGTGCAGACCGCTCACTGCTGGCCTCCCAGCGCCCGGAACACGGCACTGGTGGCGCTCAGCGCGCCGAGGGTGGCGGCGAGCGAGGCCACGACATGCAGGGCCGCGTGCACGCCGGCCCAGCGGTAGTCGCCGCGCAGCAGCATCTGCGCCGATTCGGCGGAGAAGGTCGAGAACGTGGTCAGGCCACCGAGGAAACCGGTGGTGAACGCCAGTCGGGCCACCGGCGGCAGGGTCTCGAACTGGGAGAACGCGCCGAGCGCGCAGCCCATCAGCAGCCCGCCGACGACGTTGGCCGCAAACGTGCCTGGCGGCAATTGCGGAAACAGTGGATTGAGCGCCAGGCCCAGGCCCCAGCGGGCCAGGGCCCCGAGGCCGCCACCGAAGAAGACGAACAACGCCGAGGTCACATCCACGAGCCGACTCCTGGGATCATGCCCCCGGCACCGGCCGCCTGGGTACGACGACCTGCGCACCCGGGAGCGGGTGGGCAGGCATCATCAGCCGGAAGGGCGGTTCGCCCCCGCGCGAGGGGCCGGAGGAATGCCATCTCCGCGTGGCGAGTCTAGCGTGATCGGGTCGGGGAGGCTCAGCGCGGCTTGGCCGGCAGCGGGAACGGCGTGACCACCTTCTCGCCCGACTCGGCATCACGGATCGCCGACTGGCCCTTCTTCTCCACTTCCTCCACCCGCAGGATCGCCTGCATCGGCAGGTGCAGCGCGCGGGTGTTGCCGAACTCGTCGCGCAGCCGTTCCTCGGTGGGATCCACGACGAGGCCTTCATGCACCTCGAACACAAGCTCGCCCACTTCGACGAAGCCCCACAGCCGTCCGCTGTCCACGCGCCGCGCGTACAGCTCGTAGACCTTGCCGTGGTTGAGGAAAGTGACCTTGTAGAGCGGCTTGGACATGGCAGGAGCCGTGGTTGGTGATGGGTGACCGGTGATTCCGGGAAAGTGGGGCTGGTTGCGCGCTTTCCAATCGCCAATCCCCATCCACGCCCTCAATACCCCTTGGCCTTGCGCAGCCGGCGTGCAATGGCGCCACGCGAGGCGATGGCGAACACGATGCCGAAGGCGAACCCCGCCGCGTGCGCCGCCCACGCCACGGCGCCGAAGGCCGGGCCGATGTAGGCGAACACCACCTGCAACGCGGCCCAGACCCCGATCAGCAGCGAGGCCGGCGCGCGCACGAACTCCAGGAACAGTCCCAGCGGCACCACCACGCCCAGCCGCGCCTGCGGGAACAGGGCGAGATAGGCGCCGATCAGTGCCGACACCGCGCCGCTGGCGCCGATGATCAGCCGGTCGGGCGCGCCGATCACCAGCACCGCGAACAGGTTGGCCAGCGCACCGCCGAGGAAGAACAGCGCCAGGAAGCGCCACGGTCCCATCACCCGCTCGGCCGGCAGGCCGAAGATCAGCAGGAACACCAGGTTGCCCAGCAGGTGCGCCCAGTCGGCATGCAGGAACAGCGCGCTCAGCAGGCGCAGCCAGTGGCCGCCGTCCATCCAGGGCTGCCACGGGTCGACTCCGGCCGGCCCGCCGGCCAGCGCTCCCCATTCGAGCATCAGCGCGCGCTGGCTGTCGTCCGAGCGCGAGATCGCCCACACGAAAGCGGCCCACAGGGCCGCGGCCAGCAGCGGGGTCGCCCAGCGCAGCGAGGCGCGGGCGCGGGTCGGAACGGACACGAACATGCCGCCAACCTTACCCGTTCCGGCTGCCGCCGGCGCAGGAAACGGGCGCCTGTCGCGTGCCGGAACGCACGTTTACCACACGCCGCAGTACGGTATAGTGCGGCGCGCGGCGCGGGTCGGGAGGGAGAGTTCCGGCGGCGAAAGCGGGCGATCGCCCGCAGCGAACGCGGCGCGACACCCCGTCACCGGAGAGAGACCCAACGCAATGCGCAAGATTCCCCACGTCACCGTCCTGGCCCTCGGCATCGCCGGCGCCATGGCTTTCGCGTCCAACGCCCAGGCAGCGGGCTTCCAGCTCAAGGAGAACAGCGTCAAGTCGCAGGGCAGCTCGTTTGCCGGCACCGCGGCGAAGACCGGCGACTCCTCCGTGGTGACCAACAATCCCGCGGTGATGACCCAGTTCGAGGGCAACACCTTCCAGGCCGACGTGACCGCGATCGACCTCAACTACGAATTCGAAGGCACGGCCACGGACGCCTTCGGCCGTCCGATGACGGGCAGCAATGGCGGCAACGCCGGCGGCGTGACCCCGGTGCCGGCGATGTCCTACATCCGCAAGCTCGACAACGGCGTCGCGCTGGGCGCGATGATCAGCGCCCCGTTCGGCCTGAAGACCGAGTACGAGGACGGCTGGGTGGGCCGCTATTTCGCCCATACCTCCGATGTGCGCATCGTCGACCTGACCCTGTCCGGCGCGATCGACATCACCGACCGCTTCTCCGTCGGCATCGGCGCGATCGTCTCGCGCGCGGACGTGACCCTGTCGCGTTCGGTGGACTTCGGCACGCTGCTGTATTCCAACCCGCTGACCCGTCCGCTGCCGTTCGCGCAGCCGCAGGCGGCCGACGGGTTCGTCGAGATCCAGGGCGACGACAACGGCTTCGGCTGGCTGGTCGGTGCGCACTTCCGCCCGACCGACAGCTTCGCGCTGGGCGTGAGCTACCGCTCCGAGATCGACTACGAACTGGTCGGCACCGCCGACTGGACGGTGCCGGGCAATGTCGCGGCCGTGTTCAGCGCCAGCCCGACCACCGCGCCCCTGTTCCTGGACGGCCCGGGCGGCGCCAAGCTGACCACGCCGTCGATCCTGCAGGTCGGCGCGCACTGGCAGGTCAACGACCGCTTCGCCCTGTCGGCCAGCTGGGCCGAGACCGGCTGGTCGTCGCTGCGCGAGGTGCGCATCGAGTTCGAGAATCCCGATCCGGACGCGGTCGAGCCCTTCGAGTGGAGCGACTCGACCTTCGTCTCGCTGGGCGCCGAGTACAAGCTCAGCGACAGCTGGACCCTGCGCGGCGGCATCGCCCAGGACGAGACGCCGACCAACCTCGCGCACCGCACCCCGCGCCTGCCCGACGACGATCGCCGCTGGTACTCGATCGGCGCCACCTGGGCGGTCAGCGACGCGCTGGACGTGAACTTCGCCTTCAGCCACCTCAAGCCCGATGATCCGAAGGTCGACGTGACGTCCAGCGGCAGCCGCATCAGTGGCCCGTTCGACGGCAGCGCCAACCTGTACGGCGTGTCGGCACAGTACCGGTTCTGATCGCGACATCGCTGCAATGAGGAAGCCCCGCTCCGGCGGGGCTTTTTTCTTTGTGGGGTCGGGAAGGCGTGGGTGCTCGGCATCGCGGCTCCGGCGGCCCCCACCCCAACCCTCCCCCGCAAGCGGGGGAGG
>JAEXLY010000329.1 GCA_023444765.1 Pseudomonadota bacterium
CCCGGCGGGGGCGCCACCGCCGACCCCGCCGAACCTGCGCTTTGCATCCAGCAATTCCCTGCGGCACCGCTCCTGATGGCATCCGTCCCTGGAGCCGACGCGACCACGGTGCAACAGTCGGCGAAAAGGGCTCCGCAGGCAACGGGTCCCGTCCCCTAAAAGACGTCAGTATTGCTGACAGTCCACAATCTAACCCATTAAAATCAGCGGTTTGAAAAATAATGCCAACGAAGCTGGACAAGCGTCGTCAATTTTACTGACCGGACAGAATCACTGACAATCGTCCCTTTCCGTGCTATATCGTGCGCCCCCACCAACGGAGACGGGCATGAAGTTGAGTACCCGCATCCGCACTTCCCGGGTGCGTGCAGGCCTGTCGCAGGCCGAACTTGCTGAAACCCTCGGCGTCAGCCGCAGTGCGGTCGGCAACTGGGAAAGCGCTCGGGGAGGCGTCCACCCGTCCAGCGAGCGACTGGCGGAGCTGGCGCTGGCCACGGGCGTGTCCTACGAATGGCTGGCGACCGGCCGCGGCACGCCGATGACGCCCAGCGACGGCATTCCTGCGGCCGACGCGGAGTTCGTCGACGATCTGGTCGAACGGCGGCTGCTGCAGGGCTTCCGTGCCTGTGCCGATCCGCTCAAGCAGGCCATCCTGGTCCTGGTGGAAGCGCAACTGCCGGCACAGCGTGCGCGCCGCCCGCGCGCCAGCTGAGGCGCTCAGACCAGCTGCAGGACCAGCATCTGCCACAGGCCTGCCAGCGCCATCGCCAGCAGCAGGACGAAGGTCAGCAGCGTTCCGGCAAAGCGCCCGGACGAGTATCCGGCCGAGGCACCCAGCCCGAGGGCGTGCAGCACCCGCGCCAGCAGCAGGCCGAGTCCACAGGTCCAGACCAGGGCCGGGGCCGCGCCGCAGAGCTCCAGCAGGGCGAGCAGCAGCAGCGCCAGCGGCACGTACTCGGCGAAGTTGGCATGGACGCGCACCCGGCGCGCCAGCACCGCGTCGCCGCCACTGCCTACGCCGACCCGGCTCGCCCGCCTGCGCAGCACCACGCGCAGCGACAGCGCGAGGTAGAGCAGGGCGTGCAGCGCCGCGACGAACAGGCTGATGCGCGGCGTCATGTCGCGGCACCCTGTGCCAGCGCGCGTGCAACCAGCCGTGCGTGCCGGTGGACGGCGCTGAACCGGCCACGGTCGTCGCGCGCAAGCTGTACGAGCGCGACATCGGGGTCGTGGGTCAGGAACAGGTGTACCTCGCGCGCGAACTTGTCCTCGAGGAACGCCTGTTTCTCGTCGATCAGCAGTTCCGGGCAGCGGTCGTAGCCCATCGTGATCGGGACATGCACCCAGGGCAGGCCCGGCACGAGGTCGGCGCAGAACACCACGCCGCCATGCGGCGATCCCTCGCGCCGGTCGGGACCGAGGATCTCGGCCAGCATCATCCCGGGCGTGTGGCCGTCGCTGTAGTGGAAGCGCACCGCGTCGCCCAGCGACGGGGCGCGGTCGCCGTCGACGAACTCGATGCGGCCACTGGCCTCCAGCAGGCGCGGCAGCCCGGGGATGAAGCTGGCGCGGTCGCGCGGATGCGGGTTGCAGGCCCGGGCCCAGTGGCGGCGCCCGATGACGAAAGTCGCATTGGGGAACAGGAGTTCGGGCTCGCGGCCTTCCTCCCACGGCGCCAGGAGTCCGCCGGCGTGGTCGAAATGCAGGTGGCTGAGCACGACCACGTCGATGTCGCCGTGTTCGAATCCGGCTTCGCGCAGGGAATCGAGCAGGACGTGCCGGTTTTCGGCCACGCCGAAGCGCTCGCGCATCGCCGGTTCGAAGAAGGCGCCGATTCCTGCTTCGAACAGCACGGTCCGTCCGTTGAGCGGCGTCGCCAGCAGCGCGCGGGTGGCCAGCTGGATGCGGTTGTGCGCGTCGGGTTCGGCCCACTTCGTCCACATCGCGCGCGGCGCGTTGCCGAACATCGAGCCGCCGTCCAGGCGCTGTGAGTTGCCCTCGATCGACCAGAGTTTCATGGCTTCGCTCCTCCCGGGGACGACTGCCCGCTGCCCCCGCAGGCATTTGAACAGCACGCACTACGGCCCAGCCAGTGCCCTCGGCGCGTCCCGGCCGCCCCGCTGCACGGCCGGCGGCCGCGAATCAGCGCGGGGCCGGAGCGTAAGTCTCCACCGCGGCCTTGCCCACGGGATTGCGCGGATCACTGCCGCCGTTCAGTGTGTTGCTGCGCAGGTTCCACTCCACCGTCTGCAGGTTGCCCCAGACATGGCTGGAACCACGCCCGCCCGCGGCCTCGTCGCCCGGCAGCTTGAGGGCATGTCCCATCTCGCGGAGTCGTCCGGCGACCTGCGGCGTGAATGCGCCGCTCTCGGCCTCGATCACGTCCGGCACCCACTGGTGGTGGTAGCGCGGCAGCCCGGCCACCGCCTGCGCGTCCAGTCCGGCGTCGTAGCCGAGGACGCCGAGCAGGACCATGGTGATGATGCGGCTGCCACCTGGCGTTCCCAGCGAGACGATCCGCTCGCCGGACTGCATGAACGTCGGGGTCATCGAACTGAGCATGCGCTTGCCGGCTTCGGGCGCGTTGGCGTCGTATCCCATCACCCCGAACGCGTTGGGCGTTCCGGGCTTGAGTGCGAAGTCGTCCATCTCGTTGTTGAGCAGCACGCCGGTCCCGGGTGGGACCAGTCCGGAACCGAACAGCAGGTTGACCGTCTGGGTGACCGCGACACGGTTGCCTTCGACGTCGATGATGGAGAAATGCGTGGTTTCCTCGTCCTCCAGCGGCGTCTGCTCGCCCGAGAGCATGTCGCTGGGCGTGGCGCGGGCCGGATGGATGGTCGCGCGCAGCCCTGCTGCGTAGTCGGCGCTGGTCAGCAGGCGCTGCGGCACCTTCACGAAATCGGGGTCGCCCAGGTAGAAGGTGCGGTCGCGGAACGCGCGGCGCATCGATTCGACCACCAGATGCGTGCGCGTGGCGTCGTCCAGTGCGTCCAGGTCCCAGCCCTCGAGAATCTGCAGCATCTGCGCCAGCGCGATACCGCCCGACGACGGCGGCGGGGCGGTGGTGATGTCCCAGTCGCGGTAGCGGAAGCGGACCGGCTCGCGCTCCTTCACCTGGTACGCGGCCAGTTCGTCCGCGGTCCACTGGCCGCCTTCGGCATTGACCCCGGCCACGAGCTTCCGGCCGACCTCGCCGCGATAGAAGCCGTCGAAACCGTGCTGCGCGAGCAGCTCGAGCGTCCGGGCCAGGTCCGGTTGCCGGAACAGCTCGCCCTCGCGGGGCGCCGCACCGCTGGCCAGGAACACCGCGCGCGTGCCGGGATAGCGCTCCATCACCTCGCTGCGCTGCTGGTAGCCTCGCGCGAAACGCCCGTACACGGGAAAACCCTCGCGGGCCACGCGGATGGCCGGTGCCAGCGAGGTCGACAGCGGCAGCCGGCCGTAACGCTCGGCGACGTGCACGAACGCGGCCGGCAGGCCCGGGATGCCGGCTGCCCACGGCCCGTTCACCGCGCGATCGCGGTCGAAGGAGCCATCGCGCTTGAGGTAGCGCGCCTGGGTCGCCGAGGCAGGCGCCGTCTCGCGCGCATCGATGAACACGTCGCGACCGCTGTCGGCCTCGTGCAGCAGGAAGAAACCGCCGCCCCCGAGGCCGGAGGAAATCGGCTCGACCACCGACAGCACCGCCGACACCGCGATCGCCGCATCGAAGGCATTGCCGCCCGCGCGCAGGGTTTCGAAACCCGCATCGGTGGCCAGCTCGTGCGCCGAGGCGATGGCTGCACCGGGCGGGTGTGCCGCCCGCCCCCCGGACGCCAGCGCGACGGGTCCGGCAAGGAAAGCCAGCAGCACGAGGGTGCGGAACACGGTGATCACGAATTCGCCTCCGGGGCATTGGAATCTGGTTGGCCGCCCTGCAGCCGCAACAGCTTGGCCAGCAGCTGTTGGTGACTCTCCGGATGCGCCGGATCGGGGTCGATGCATTCGACCGGGCAGACCATCACGCACTGCGGCTCGTCGAAATGGCCGACGCATTCGGTGCACAGGGCGGGGTCGATCACGTAGACGGTTTCGCCCTGGGTGATCGCGCTGTTCGGGCAGGCCGGCTCGCAGACGTCGCAGTTGACGCAGAGCTCGTTGATCTTGAGGGCCATGGGCGCATTGTAAGCGCTGTGCAGGGCGAACCCGTTCCATGCGCGGAACGCAGGAGCGCTGGCGGACGTGGCCGCCGCCGGCGGCGCCGCTGCAACTGCCGCGCAGGAACGAGGTGCCGGTCGCCGCATGCGGTCGTGGACATCGCATCAGGACGGTGGAGTGCCGCCTGCGCAGGGAGGCCCCCGGCAGCCGCGCCTGCGGGCTGTGCAGCAGGACACTGCCCGCAGGTAGGGACCGTTCTCCAGGACGCCCCCACCCGCGCGTGCGGGCGGGGACGCCATCGGAAGGCCGGGCGCCCGCACTCGCGGAGATAGCCGCGCCAGCGCTCGCGGGCGCGGGCCGTCAGGTCACTTGGCTTCGACGAAGACGTATTCCACGCCGGCCGGTTCGACCGCGGCGCGGACGCGCTCGTTGTTGGCGCTGTCGCCGATATAGACCACCCGCACCCCCTTCATGGTGTTCGGGGTGACGCCCTCGAAGGCCGCCACGACCAGGTCGGCGGTCTTGGCAGGATTGAGGCCGGCGTAGGCCAGGATGTTGCCCTTCACGATGCCGCGGGCCACGTCGGTCTTGGCCTTGTCGAGGAGGCGGTTGTACTCCTCGGGATCGTTGGGGTTGTCGTTGGCCGGCACCCGGTAGACATAGGGCTGGGCGGTGATGCCCTCCATGTGGCGCGGCACCTGGTCATTGAGGTACTCCTGCCACGCGGCCTTGTCGTCGGTGGTCGGCGCGGCGACCGGCGCGCGTTCGACCGGCGCGGGTTCTTCCTTCTTGCAGGCGGCGAGCGGCAGCACAAGGCAGGCGGCCAGCGCGAGGCTGTTCAACAGTTTCATTTCGAAGACTCCGGTTGGTGTGGGGATGACGATATCAGTGCGATTCCCGCCGCCACTCGGCCTGCAGAGCCTCGGCCACGGCCGCCGGCACGAAGCCGGACACGTCGCCGCCCAGACGCGAGATCTCCCGCACCAGCGACGAGGAAATGAAGCCGTGCTGCTCGGCCGGGGTCAGGAACAGCGTTTCGACCTCGGGGATGAGATGGCGGTTCATGCTCGCCATCTGGAACTCGTACTCGAAGTCGGACACCGCGCGCAGGCCACGCAGCAGGATGCCGCCGCCGACCTCGCGCACGAAGTGCGCCAGCAGCGAGTCGAAGCCCAGCACCTCGACGTTGGCGTGGTGCGACAGCGCCTCGCGCGCCAGCCCGACGCGCACGTCCAGCGGCAGCGTCGGGCGCTTGGACGGACTGGCCGCCACGCCCACCACCAGTCGTTCGCACAGCGGCGCGGCGCGATCGACCAGGTCGATGTGGCCGTTGGTGATCGGATCGAAGGTACCGGGATAGACCGCGGTGCGTGTGCGGGCCGGGCTCATGGTCGGGCGGGTTCGCGGTCGTTGTCCGGGGTCGCGGCCAGTGTATCAGCGCGACCGACCGCGGTTCAGCCGCGTCGGTAGAGCGCGTGGCGGGTTTCGCGGGTGGTGCCCTCGCGGTGCAGTCGCCAGTCGCCGCCCGGCGCGATGTTGCGCTGCAGCGGACCTTCGACGTACAGCCACGCTTCGTCGGCCACCCACGGGCCGAGTTGCGCCAGCACGGGCTCCCACAGGTCCGCGGTGAATGGCGGGTCGGCGAACACCACGTCGAACCGGCCGTGCAGCGGGGCGCGCAGGAAGACCAGCGCATCGGCCTGCACGACGGTCGCCGCCGCGCCGCCCTCCAGGCGCCCCGCGGCCGCGCGCAGCGCTTCGCACTGGCGCGCATCGCGCTCGACCAGCAACGCCTCGCGCGCACCTCGCGACAGTGCTTCCAGCCCGAGCGCGCCGCTGCCAGCGAACAGGTCCAGCACGCGCGCGCCGGGCAATGCCGGCTGCAGCCAGTTGAACAGCGTCTCGCGGGTCCGGTCCGGGGTGGGCCGCAATCCCTGCGCGTCGGCCACGGGCAGGCGCGTGCCGCGCCAGAGGCCGCCGATGATGCGCACGCTGCCGGGGCCGCGCTTCACGGCGCCGGCGCCGCCTTCTGCGTGCCGATGTAACGGCGCACTTCCTCTTCGAGCGTCGGAAGCGGCACCGAACCGAGGTTCAGGATGGTGTCGTGGAAGCCGCGCTGGTCGAAGCGTCCCCCCAGCTCGCGCTCGGCCTCCGCCCTCAGGTCGAGGATGGTGCGGTAGCCGAGGTAGTACGACAGCGCCTGCCCGGGCCAGGAGATGTAGCGGTCGACCTCGGTGGACACGTCGTGGCGCGCCAGCGCGGTGTGCCCGGCGAGATAGTCGATCGCCTGCTCGCGGCTCCAGCCGAACTCGTGCACGCCGGTGTCGATCACCAGCCGCGCCGCGCGCCACATCTCGAAGGTCAGCCGTCCGAATTCCTCGTAGGGCGTCTCGTAGATGCCCATCTGCGTGCCGAGCCACTCGGTATACAGGCCCCAGCCCTCACCGTAGCCGGAGAAGTACGTCTGCTGGCGGAAATCGGGCCGGGCGGGCGCCTCCAGCGCCAGCGCCGCCTGGAAGCTGTGCCCCGGCGCGCATTCGTGCACCACCAGCGCCGGCAGGTTGTACAGCGGCCGCGAAGGCAGGTCCCAGGTATTGAACAGGCAGGCGTCCAGGCCGCCGCGGCCGGAGGTGTAGATCGGCGCGATGTCGTCGGGCACCGGCAGGATGGTGAAACGGTAGCGCGGCAGCGTGTTGAACGCGTACTTGAGCTGGCCGTCGACCTTCTTGGCGATGTAGGACGCCGTGGCCAGCAGTTCGCGCGGCGTGCGCGCGTAGAACTTCGGATCGGTGCGCAGGTACTGCAGGAACTCCTCGAACGTGCCTTCGAAGCCGGCGCGCGCCATCACCTCGCGCATGTCGGCCTGGATGCGCGCCACTTCGCGCAGGCCGATCTCGTGGATCTCTCGCGGCTCCATGTCGCGGGTGACGTACTCGCGGATCTGGGTGCGGTAGAAGGCGCGTCCGTCCGGCAGGTCGCTCGCCGCGATGGTGGTCCGCGCCCGCGGCATGTAGTCCTCGCGGATGAAGGACAGCAGGCCCGCATAGGCCGGTACCACCTGCTCCAGCACCAGCGCGCGCCCCTCGGCCTGCAGCTGGCTGCGGCGCGGCTCGGGAATCGAAGCCGGCATGGCCTCGAGCGAAGCCAGGAACGGATTGCCCGCATCGGTACGGGTATAGGGCTCGATGGTCGCGTCGCGGCCTTCGATGGCCACCCTCGGCACGCTCCAGCCCCGCGCCAGGCCGCTGCGCATGTTGGCGATGTGCTGGTCGAAATGGCCCGGCAGGTCGCGCAGGCGGCCGAACAGTCGCTGCCAGTCGGCTTCGCGCGCATACGGCTGGCGCGGCACCAGGTAGCCCCAGAAGAACGAGTCGCTGTTGAACGGCGCCTCCCAGGTGCGCCATGTGGCCGAGTTGTAGTCGGCTTCCACCAGGCTGCGGAACACGGCGGCGTTGATGCGTTCCTGCGGCGACAGCGCCGCGGCATCGATTCCATCGAGTGCCTGCAGTACCTGCTTCCAGTACCCGGCCCTGCGTGCCCAGTCTTCGGGCGCGATGGCAGGCATGCGCGAGGACGCCTGCCAGCGGCCGTCGATCTTCTCCCGCGCGAACTCGCGCTGGCGCCAGTCCCACTCCTGCGTGTACAGCGCGCGCAGCGCCTCGTCCGCTGCGCCGGCCGCGGCCGGGGCGACCGTCGCCTGCCCTGGCCGGGTCGTCGCCGGTTCCTGCGCGGACGCGCCCGGTGCGAGCTGCAACGACAGGGCCAGCGCAAGCGCGAGCGCGGACGGACGGGCGCGGAACATGGGCATTGCTGACTCCCCGGGACGACGACTGCGAAGGGACCGATGGAACCCGATCCGGCCCCTCCTGCCAAGGGTCGGCGGTCACGGGCCGCCACATCCCCGGTGGTAGCATGTCCGGCTCCCGGACCACCCCCGCCGGTCCCGCGTCCTGCCTGATGATCCGACTGTTCGGCCGCAAGAAGCCAGACTCAGACAACGCCGGCGACGAGCGCGGCGGCACCGGCCCGGGCGAGCGCAGGGGCTTCAGCGTCGAGGAGCTGGCGGCGGCGTTCCCGGACGCGGCGAAGGCCCCTGCGCCCGCGCAGGACCCGTCCAGACCCGGGCAGTCGCCCGCTGGAACCGCCGCGACACCCTCGCAGGCATCGAC
>JAEXLY010000028.1 GCA_023444765.1 Pseudomonadota bacterium
AACCAGGTCTGGTCCCCGCGCATGCCCAGCAGCACGGCGTCCGCCCGCGCCGCCGCGCACTCCGCGCCGTCAAGCGGCAGGGGGCCGGCGGCATCGCCCAGGGCGCGTCCTTCCGCATCGAGCAGCAGCAGCCGGGCGTCCGGCCACAGCGCGGCCAGGCGGTCGGCATCGTTGCGCAGGTGTTCGGCCCGGTCCAGGCCGCCTTCGACGAAGGCGAACGGCGCCGGCGCGTTGGCCACGGCTCAGACCGTGAACGAGGAGCCGCAGCCGCAGGTCGACTTGGCGTTCGGGTTGCGGATCGTGAACTGCGCGCCGTGCAGGCTCTCGGTGTAGTCCACCGCCGCGCCCATCAGGTACTGCAGGCTGAGCGGGTCGACCACCAGGGTCACGCCTTCGGTGACCACCGCCAGGTCGTCCTCGGCCTGCTGTTCGTCGAACTCGAAGCCGTACTGGAAGCCCGAGCAGCCGCCGCCCTGGATGTAGACGCGCAGCTTGAGCGCCGGGTTGCCCTCCTCGGCGATGAGTTCGCGCACCTTGTGGGCCGCGGCGGGGGTGAAGTCGAGCGGACGCTGCAGCGAGAGGTAGTCGGGGGCGGCGAGTTCCATGCGCTCAGGATGGGGCGGCGCGGGGCCGACTTCAAGCCGCAGCGCGCGGATGCAGCGTTCAGCCCGCCGCGGGGGTGGCGACCTGGTCCCAGGGCAGCGTCTGCTCGACCGCCGCCCCCGAGGCGGGTGCAAGTCGCACGCGGATGCGCAGCGGTGCGAAACCCGCCGGCAGGATGATCTCGCCCTCGACCTGCTGGAAGTACTTGAACGAGTACTCCTCCCCGGCGGCATCCGGATCCTGGCGCAGCGCCACCCAGTCCAGGCGCTCCAGGCGTCCATCGCGGGTGCCTTCCACCGCCAGGGTGAGCCGGCCGCTGCTCACCGCGCCACGGTTGAGGTTCTGGGTGAGGGTGGCGGTGTAGTGCCAGGCCTGGCCGCCGCGCGGACTCAGCGCCAGCTCGTGCACCGTCAGCCCGCGCCGCTGCGCGGTGGATCCGACGAAGCGTTCGTAGAAGGCCACGTCGGCCCGCAGCGCCGCGATCTCCTCGTCGCGCTCGGCCAGCGTGCCCTGCAGGTCGCGGTTGGCCTCGCGGCTGATCTGGTCGGAGCGGGTCAGCGTGGCTACCTGCTGCTCCAGCGCCTCCACCCGCCCCGGGTCGGCAGCGGCGCCCGGAGCCGGCCCCAGGACCACCCGCCAGACGCCCCACAGCCCGAACGCCAGCGCGGCGACGAACACCGCCAGGACCGCGTAGGACGCACCCTGGATGTGCGCGGGCACCGCCGGCGGCGGTGCCACGCACTCGTCCGGCGAGGGGGACGGGGTCTCGTTCATCCGGTCCGGTATATCGGCGCCCCCGCAGCCACGTCAAGGCGGGCGGCCCTATACTCGGGCCGGTCAGGCGCGCCGCCTGTGGCCACGTTCAGCCGATCGCCGGCCCAGCCGAGGACTCCCATGACCGAAGCCCACCTGTTCGCCGTCGGCGTGCTGCTGGCCTGGCTGGCCGGGATTCGCGCCTATCTGACAGTCTTCGGCGTCGGCATCGCCGGCGCGCTGGGCTGGCTCGATCTGCCGCCGGCGCTGGAAGCCACCACCTCCCCGTGGGTGCTGGGCGTGTCGGGTGCGCTGGCCCTCGCCGAGTTCCTGGCCGACAAGATCCCGGGCGTCGATTCGGCCTGGGACCTGCTGCAGACCCTGGCGCGGGTGCCCGCGGGCGCCTTTCTCGCCGCGGCCGCGCTGTCGCCGGACGGCCAGCTCGGCGCGGGCATGCTCGCCACCGGCGCGGGGGTGGCGCTGGCCAGCCATGCGGTGAAGGCGGGATCGCGCGCCCTGCTCAATACCTCGCCCGAGCCCGTGAGCAACCTGGCGGCATCGGCGACCGAGGACGCGGTGGTGGTCGGCGCACTGGCCCTGGCGTGGTCCTATCCGTGGCTGGTCCTGGCGGTGGTGGCAGGGGCGGGACTGGGCGTGGCGCTGGTGCTGTGGTGGGTGTGGCGACGCGTGTTCCGGCGCGCGCCACGCGGGGGGACCCGCCGTCGCCCGACCGGACCCGCGCACCGCGACCCGGAGATGCGATAGTCGGCAGCGCGCGCAGTGGCGATAATGCGGGCAACAAGGGGGATGTGGAATGGACTTCATGGCTGCGCAAGCCGGCCCGCCGCTGCTCCGGTCGCGCCCGTCGCGTCCGCGGAGCGGGCACCAGCGCGCGGTTGCCCCGTCGGGGGCTTTGCGGCAAGGTTCCCGTGGTGTCTGACGCCAACAATCGCCAACGCGCGGAGTTTCCGCCGACCGGGTACTGGCGACGCTGGTGCGGCGATGCCGCGCCGGCGGAGCTGCCGCGCGCGGATGCGCCCGCCGTCCCCGAGATCACGCCCGCCCCGGCCCCGCCGCCGCCGTCCGAACCCGGCCGCGAGACCGCGACCTACCGGGTGCTGGTGGTCGAGGACGATCCCAGCCAGGCGCTGTTCGCCGAGAGCGTGCTCAATGGCGCCGGCATGGAGGCGCGGGTGGTGTCGGTCACCAGCGAGGTGATGGAGGCGATGCAGCAGCAGCGCCCCGACCTGGTGCTGATGGACCTGCACATGCCCGGCCTGGATGGCGTGGAGCTGACCGGCCTGATCCGCGGACACCCCGAATTCGCACTGACCCCCGTGGTCTTCCTCACCGGCGACGAGGATCCCGAGCGCCGCTTCGAGGTGCTCGACGTCGGCGCGGACGACTTCCTGCGCAAGCCGGTGCGCCCCCGCCATCTGGTCTCCGCGGTGCAGAGCCGCATCCTGCGCGCGCGCATGCTGCAGGCGGCCAGCAACGGCGGCACGCGCCATCCGGCGACCGGGCTGCTGTCCCGCCCGCAGATGCTGCAGTTGCTGTCGGCCGGCGTGCCCGGCGCGCAGTCGGGCGCGGCGCTGTTCGTGGAGATCGCGGGCACCGCGGCGCTGCGCGACCGTTTCGGCTATGCCGCGCTCGAAGGCCTGCTGACCGATGCCGGCCGCCGCCTCGGCGAGGTGTGCGGCGGCCACGCCGCCTCGCGCCTCAACGACAACACCTTCCTGGTGTTCGCCGCGGGCCTGGAGGCTGCCGCGATCCCGCCGCTGGCGCGCCAGCTGCGCGATGGCCTGGGCGAACACGGCTTTCGCGTCGGCGAAGAGCGCGTGCGCCTGCGCGCGGTGGTCGGCTACGCGGAACTGGCGCTGGGCTTCGACGACGCGGGCGCCGCACTGTCGGCGGCCGAGGAGGCGCTGCGCGCCGCGCGCAGCCATCCGCACGGCGTCGCTGCCTGGGCGCGCCCGGTCTCGGCCGACGACCGCGAACTGGCGGTGGTGGAGCAGTCGCTGCGCGAGGCGCTGGCCTCGGGCAGCCTGCTGGCGGCGTTCCAGCCGATCGTCGCGGGGGCTGGCGGCGACGAGGCCCAGTACCAGGTCCTGTTGCGCCTGCGCGGCGGCGGCGGCGAACTGCACCCGGCCGGACGCGTACTGC
>JAEXLY010000053.1 GCA_023444765.1 Pseudomonadota bacterium
GCCGGCGGCGCCGGCGCCCGCGCAGCGGCGCCGGCTCGCGGCCAGCTTCCTCGCGGCGGGCGATCCCGCCTCGGCGGTGGTGCAGTGGCTGCGCCTGGATGCAGGCGAACGTCGCGCCGGCGACGGACTCGACGCAGCGCTGGTGGAGACATTGCGCAAGCGCGCGGCCAGCGCCAACGAGAGCGTGGCGATCGGCGCCGCGCTGGCCGTGCGCCTCGGCCTGGAACGCGTGCATCCGGTGGACGACCACACCGGCGACAATCTGCGCATCGACGACTTGGACGGGTTCGTGACCGCGATCCGCGGCGCATGGGACAGCGCCCCGCCCGACTGCGCCGCGCTGCGCGACCGCGACCGCAGCCTGCGCCAGGCGCCGGACCTGATGCCGCTGTACCGGCACACCAACAGCGCGGCCTACCAGGCCATGCCGATGCGCTGCGACTTCGCGCGCGCGCTGGCGGAAACCTCGCCGCAGCGCTTCGGCCGCCAGTACGTCACCGGCTGGGACCTGCGCAACCTGCGCATGGTCGCCAATATCGGCGCCACGTTCCGCGAGCGACCCGGTGCGCGCGTGCTGTCGATCGTCGGCGCCTCGCACAAGGCCTGGTTCGATCGCCTGCTCGGCCAGCTGCAGGGCGTGGAGGTGGTGGACGCCGAAGCCTTCCTCGCGGACTGACGGCCGCGCGGGGCGTCAGTAGCCGTGTTCCTCGAGCGTCAGGCGCACCTGCTCGTGGCGCGTCTGGATCTGCGTCGAGGGCGCGCGGCCGAGCAGGCTCACCACCACGATCGCGACGGTCGCGGCGAGGAAGCCCGGCACCATCTCGTACAGCGCGCTGCCGGTCTGCTTCCAGGCGATCACCACGATCGCGCCGGTCAGCATGCCGGCCAGCGCGCCGTTGCGGGTCATGCGCTTCCAGAACAGCGACAGCACCACCACCGGCCCGAACGCGGCGCCGAAGCCCGCCCAGGCATAGGCCACCAGCCCCAGCACCCGCGACTCCGGATCGCGCGCGATCCACATCGCCAGCAGCGCCACCGCCAGCACCATCGCACGGCCGATCCACACCAGCTCGCGGTGTCCCGCGCGCGGGCGCAGGAAACCGCGATAGAAGTCCTCGGTCAGCGCGCTGGAGCACACCAGCAGCTGCGCGGCCAGCGTGCTCATGATCGCCGCCAGGATCGCCGAGAGCAGCACGCCGGCGATCCACGGGTTGAACAGCAGTTCCGACAGCGCGATGAACACGCGTTCCGGGTTGGCGTTCACCGGACCGGCGACGTCAGGGTGCGCGGCGAACCAGGCGATGCCGAAGAAGCCGGTGGCGATCGAGCCCAGCAGGCACAGGGTCATCCAGCCCATCGCGATGCGGCGCGCGCGGGGGATCGTGGCCAGGCTGTCGGCGGCCATGAAGCGCGCCAGCAGGTGCGGCTGGCCCACGTAACCCAGTCCCCAGGCCAGCAGCGACACGATCGCGATCGCGCCGCCGGCGCCGAACCACTGCAGCCGCGTCGGATCCACCTGTTCCACCAGCGCCAGCGCCTCGCCCGGTCCCCCGCTGCCGATGATCGCGAACACCGGCACCAGCAGCAGGGCGAAGATCATCAGCGTGGCCTGGACCGTGTCGGTCCAGCTCACCGCCAGGAACCCGCCGATGAAGGTGTAGGCGATCGTCACCGCTGCGCCCCACAGCATCGCCTGCCCGTAGGGCAGGCCGAACATGCTTTCGAACAGGCGCGCGCCCGCGACCACGCCCGAGGCGCAGTAGATGGCGAAGAACACCAGGATCACCAGCGCCGAGAAGATGCGCAGCAGGCGGCTGCGGTCCTCGAAGCGGTGGGTGAAGTAGTCCGGCAGGGTCAGCGCGTTATGCGTGCGCTCGGTGTACACGCGCAGCGGCCCGGCGACGAAGCGCCAGTTGGCCCAGGCGCCAATCAGCAGGCCCGCCGCGATCCAGGCCTCCGACGCGCCGCCCAGGTAAAGCGCGCCGGGCAGGCCCATCATCAGCCAGCCGCTCATGTCCGAGGCGCCCGCCGCCAGCGCGGTGACGTAGCTGTTGAGCGAACGTCCGCCGAGGATGTAGTCGTCGAAGGTGCGCGTGCGCCGCCACGCGACGAAGCCGATGCCCACCATCAGCAGCAGGTAGGCGGAGAAGGTGATGAACAGCGGAGAGCTGAAGGACATGCGGCGCGCACCGGTGGCCGGGACAGGGCCCAGAGTGTGGCCGAAGTGGCGCGGCCGGCGCCAATGACCAATGGCAGTTCCGCCGGGCGTGCTGGCCCGCGGCCGGGACGATGGCGCCCGCAGGCGCGTCAGAGCATGGCGATCCAGCGGCGCAGCAGCGCCTGCAGCGCAGCGGCGCGCCGTGCGACGTCACCGGCATCCGCGAACGCGACCTGGGCGCGGTCGGGTCCCAGCCACTGCAGTAGCCCTTCGGGATCGTCGAAGCGGGATGCGTCGACCGCGTCGGTCCGTGCCTTCGCGCCGCGGTGCAGGATCAGCATGATGCCGGCCTTCGCGCGCAGGTGCACGGTGGCGAAGTATTCGTGGGTGCGGAAGCTCGGCGCGTTCCACTTCACGCCTTCGGCGATGGACGGGTCTGCGTCAAGGATGGCGCGGCGCAGTGCCTCGATGGCAGGCTTGTGCGGATGCGCGAGGACGGCCATCAGCGCGTCCACTGCGGCGCTGGTGTCGGTGGAACCTCCCTGCCGGCGGCGCTGCGGGCTCATGCGGATGCCGCTCCGCCGAGGGAGCTGCGGCGGCTGCGGCGGCGTGCGCGTGGCTGCATGCGCGGCCGGTCAGTCGGGTGTTTCGTTGCTGCGCCTGGAGGCGCTGGCGCGCTCGGGCTCCAGCGGGCGCACTTCGTAGAACAGGCCGCAGGGCAGGGTGGGGCTGGTGGACAGCAGCGAGGCGGCGTCCTCCAGCGAGGGCGCGACCGCGAACCAGTAACCGCCCACCAGCTCCTTGGTCTCGCCGAAGGGCCCGTCGAGTGCGATCGCCTTGGCCGAGACCGTGGCGCCCGCGCGCGCAAGCCGCTCGCCGGTCTTCATCCGCCCGGCGGCGATGTGCGCGTCGAGCCAGTCGTAGAACGCATCGATCGCGGACTGGATCTCGTCGGGCGTCGCATCGCGCCGCCACTGGCCACGCGAGAGCACGAGGAATTCGCGGGAGCCGGTGTCATCGGACATGGCGCTGCCGTCCACCTGGGGGGAGGCCAGACCCTATCGCGAAACCGGACGCGGCGGAAGCGGCGTCGCGGCAGTGCCAGCCCGGTGCGCGGGGAACGGAGGGACCGTCGCGTCCGCCACGAAGCAGGGCCGTGGCTACGTCGCGGCAGGGATGCCGGCCACGATCCCCCGCAGCAACGCCAGGTCGGCGACGAGACCCCCATAGGCGGCCTCGCGCGCGGCCGCGTCGCGCTGGCGAAGCACCCAGGCCGGATGCACCGTGACGAAGGCGCGGCTGCCATCGTGCAGCTCGCGCCACTGCCCACGCTCCTCCATCAACCGCACGCCGCGGCCGAGCAGGGCCAGCGCCGCGGTCGCGCCCAGGCACACGATCACCTCGGGACGCACCGCCTCGATCTCCCGCGCCAGCCAGGGCCGGCAGGATTCCACGTGCGCGGCGTCGGGGTTGCGGTGCAGGCGCTGCTTGCCGCGCCGCTCGAAGCGGAAGTGCTTGACCGCATTGGTGAGGTAGAGGCGGCCGCGATCCAGGCCAAGTTCGGCCAGCGCGCGGTCGAGCAGCTGGCCCGCCGGACCGGTGAAGGGCCGCCCGTTGAGATCCTCGGTGTCGCCGGGCTGCTCGCCCAGCAGCAGCACGCGTGCGTCCGGCGGGCCTTCGCCGAATACGGTCTGCGTCGCCGGTTCCCACAACGGGCAGGCGCGGCAGCCACGCGCGGCCTCGCGCAGCGCGGCCAGGTCGGCCGGCGACTCCTGGGGCTGCCGCAGGGCATCGGCGCCGATGGCGGCGGTGCCGGCCGGTGCGG
>JAEXLY010000219.1 GCA_023444765.1 Pseudomonadota bacterium
GCTCCTGGTCGCGGTGGGTGCGGTGTTCGCGCCGTTCGCGGTCCCGCTCCTGCGACAGTGCAGGCGCCGATGCGGCGATGGCAAGCGCCAGCGCGAGCGCAGCCCGGATGGTGCGGACGAGGAGGGAGTGCTGCATGGTGGAGGTCCCTTGCCGACACCGGGTCGGCGCGAGGCATAGTGTGGGCGCCAGCCCGATGAACCGGTTCTGAGGCGCGCCGGGCCGGTTCATGGCCCGGACGGCGAAACCGTTTCCAGTTGACCCGTCGACAACGGCGGCGCGCGGGGGGCCACCCCGCGCGCTTGCCGCGCGTGGCGCGGTAGTCTGTCGCGCGGACGGTCCGGTCAAGGCAGTGCATGGCAACGGGGTTTCGCGGCTGGTGGCGGCAATGGCGCGCGCGCAGGCAGGGCGTGCGCGATGGACTTGATGCCGGTGGTGGGCCCGCACCCCGCGTGAAACGCGGCTGGCGCTACACCGAACTGCAGTTCACCGGGGGCGTGTCGCAGAGCCGCATGCGGACATTCCGCCCGGGACACCTCCTGATCGACTACACCCGTACGATGATGGCCAGCCTGCTGTTCCGGCCGCAGCCGCGGGTCATCGGCATGATCGGACTGGGCGGTGGCTCGCAGGCGAAGTTCTGCCACGGCTCCCTGCGCCGGACGCGGCTGGAGGTGGCCGAGAACAATCCCCAGGTGCTCTCGTTGCGGCGGCGCTTCCGTGTGCCGCGGGACGACGACCGGCTGCAGGTGCTGCTGGCCGACGGCGCGGAGTTCGTGCGGGAACGGCGTGGCCGCTTCGACATCCTCCTGGTGGACGGCTACGACGCATCCGGCATACCGGAGGCGCTGTCGAGCCAGGCCTTCTACGACGACTGCCGCGACGCGCTGGCGCCGGGCGGCGTGCTGGCGGGCAACCTCTACGCCACCGACTTCCAGGACCACGTCCTCAAGCTGCAACGCAGCTTCGGGCGCGAGCGCGTCTGGGTGCTGGAGGAGGCGAGGCAGAGCAACCGCGTGGTCTTCGCCTGGACCGGCGATCCGTTCCCCGGCGGGCGCATCGACCTGGCCGCGGTGATGGCCCGCGTCGAGCCGGCCGCCGCGCGCGAGCTGGCCGACGTGTTCGCGCGCGTGTCGCGGGCCTGGGAGGCGCGCTGACGGCCTTGCCATTGCGTGCCGGCCGCGCGAAAGTCTCCCGCTTACATCAGAAGGGGATTGCCGATGCGTCATCCGATCCTGCGGGCCACGGGCCTGGTGCTGCTGCTTGTGCTGGCCGGTCCGATCCTCGCCGCCAGCGGCATGACGTTGGAGCAGGTGGCCAAGGTCCGCTCCGTCGGCCAGGCCTCGATCAGTCCGGACGGCAGGAACGTCGCGTATGCGTTGTCGGTGCCGCGTGCGCTCGGCGCGGACGAGGACGGTCCGGCGTGGGCGGAACTGCACCTGGTGTCGCGCGAGGGCGCGAGCCGCGGCTTCGTGACAGGCAAGGTCAACGTCGGGGCGCACGCCTGGATGCCCGACAGCCGTTCGCTGGCCTACCTCGCCAAGCGCCAGGGAGACGACACCCGAAAGCTCTACCGCATCCCGGTCGATGGCGGGGAGTCGGTTCCCGTCGCCAGCCTGAAGTCGGACATCACCGCCTTCAGCCTGTCGCCCGACGGTCGTCGCGCTGCCCTGCTCGCGGTCGAGCCTGAAAGCGACGCGCTCAAGGCGCTGAAGAAGAAGGGCTTCAGCCAGAAGGTGTACGAGGAGGACTGGCGCGCGGTGCAACTGTGGATCGCCGACCTGTCCGACACCGCGGCGCAGCCGCGCCTGGTCCGGCTGGAGGGCAGCGTGCAGTCGGTGGAGTGGAGTCCGGCCGGCGACCGGCTGGGGCTGACCGTCGCGGCGCGGCAGCTGACGGACGATACGCTGGTGTTCACCCGCGTTCACATCGTCTCGCCCGACGGGCGCGCGATCGGCAAGGTCGACAACCCCGGCAAGGTGGGCGGGTTGTCGTGGAGCCCGGACGGGGCGCATCTGGCCTTCATCTCGGCCGAGGACAAGCACGATGCGCAGCAGGGCCGGCTGTTCGTGGTGGGTCGCGACGGCGGTGCCTGGCGCGACCTGTTGCCGGATCTGCCCGGGCACGTGGTCGACATCGAGTGGCGCGACGCCGGCAACCTCCAGTTCCTGAGCTGGGAAGGCGTGCAGGCGCGGCTGGGCGAGGTGGGCGTGGACGGTGGCGCGCAGCGCACGCTGCTGGCAGCGGAAGGGCCGGTATGGTCCGGATTCAGCCGCTCGACGGCGGGCGACATCGCCCTCGTCGGCAGCACGCCGCAGCATCCGTCCGAAACCTTCCTGCTGGCGGCGGGCGAAGCTGCGCCGCGCAGGCTTACCGACAGCAATCCGTGGCTGAAGGACGTGCGACTGGCCCGCCAGGAAGTGATCCGCTACGCCGCGCGCGACGGACTCGAGATCGAAGGCCTGCTGGTGCATCCGCTGGAGCGCCGCGGCAATGCGCGCGTGCCGCTGATCGTGGTGGTCCATGGCGGGCCCGAATCCCACTACCCCAACGGCTGGCTCACCGCGTACTCGCAGCCGCTGCACCCTGCGGCCGCGCAGGGCTATGCGGTATTCCTGCCCAACTATCGCAGCAGCACGGGCCGCGGCGTGGAGTTTTCGAAGAAGGGTTTCGGCCGGCCGGGCATGGAGGAGTTCGACGACGTGGTTGACGGCGTCGACCACCTGATCGCCACCGGCCTGGTGGACGGGGACAGGGTCGGCATCACCGGCGGTTCCTACGGCGGCTACGCCAGCGCCTGGGGTGCGACGTACTACAGCGAGCGCTTCGCCGCCTCGGTGATGTTCGTCGGCATCGCCGACCAGGCCAGCCTCGTCACCACGGGCGACATCCCCTGGGAGCAGAACCTGGTGCACATGGGCACCTGGCCCTGGGAGGACCCGGAGCTGTTCCGCAAGACCAGCCCGATCACCTACGCACAGCAGTCGAAGACGCCCACCCTGATCCTGCACGGCGAGGCGGATCCGCGCGTGCCGGTGATGCAGTCGTACATGTTCTACCGCTACCTCAAGCTGGCCGGGCAGGCGCCGGTGCGGCTGGTGCTGTATCCGGGCGAGGGACACGGCAACGCGCGCGCGGCTTCGCGCTACGACTACTCGTTGCGGCTGATGCAGTGGATGGATCACTACCTCAAGGGGCCCGGAGGCGAGCCGCCGCCGCATGAACTCGACTACGCGCTGCCGGCAGGGGACGCGAAGAAGTGACGGCGGTGGCCGGCGGCCGGGGCCTCGTCGCATGACCGCGGCGGTGCCCGCGGCGGGGATGTTCGCGACCGGCGCGGCGAAGCGCCGCGTGCTGCTGGCCAGCCTGGTCGGGACCACGATCGAGTTCTTCGATTTCTACATCTACGCCACGGCGGCGGTGCTGGTGTTTCCGCACCTGTTCTTCCCGCCCGGCGATCCAGCGAGCGCCACGCTGCAGTCCTTCGCCACGTTCGCGCTGGCCTTCATCGCAAGGCCGTTCGGCTCGGCGCTGTTCGGCCATTTCGGCGATCGCGTGGGCCGCAAGGCCACGCTGGTGGCAGCACTGCTGACGATGGGCGTGTCCACCGTGGTCATCGGCCTGCTGCCGACGTACGCGCAGGTCGGCATCGCCGCGCCGCTGCTGCTGGCGCTGTGCCGGCTGGGGCAGGGCGTGGGACTGGGCGGCGAATGGGGTGGTGCGGTGCTGCTGGCGACGGAGAACGCGCCGCCCGGAAAACGCGCCTGGTACGGCATGTTCCCGCAGCTCGGCGCGCCGATCGGCTTCCTGCTCTCGACCGGCGTGTTCCTCGCGCTGACCCACTGGATGAGCGACGCGGCCTTCCTGGCCTGGGGCTGGCGGATCCCGTTCCTGGCCAGTGCGGCGCTGGTGGTGGTGGGGTTGTGGGTCCGCCTGCGCATTGCCGAAACCCCCGATTTCCAGCGCACCATCGAGCGCCAGGAACGGGTGCGGCTGCCGATGGTGGCGGTCGTGCGCGAGCATCCATTCGCCCTGCTCACCGGCACGCTCGCGCTGGTCGCGACCTTCGTGCTGTTCTACCTGATGACGGTCTTCGCACTGAGCTGGGGCACCTCCAGGCTCGGCTACTCGCGCGAACATTTCCTGCTGCTGCAGATGCTCGGCGTGCTGTTCTTCGCCCTCACCATCCCGCTGGCGGCGCTGTACGCGGACCGCTTCGGGCGGCGCAACGCGATGATCGCCGCGACGGTGCTCATCATCGCCTTCGGATTCGCGTTCGCGCCGCTGCTCGAGTCGGGCAGCGACTGGGGCGTACTGGCTTTCCTGGCGCTGGGCCTCGGCGCAATGGGCCTGACCTATGGTCCCTGCGGCACCATACTGGCGGAAATGTTTCCCACCGCCGTGCGCTATACCGGTGCTTCGCTGGCCTTCAACCTGGCCGGCATCCTCGGCGCGTCGCCGGCGCCGTACATCGCGACGCGGCTCGGGGAGCGTTACGGGCTGGCATCGGTGGGCTGGTATCTCGCGGCGATGGGCGTGCTGACCCTGCTCGCGCTGCTGGTGGTGCGGCGGGAGCCGGCGGCGCGATAGGAGCCTGCGTCGGGCGCACGGTGCGCCCCGGACGCGTTGCTGGCGGGAAAGCACTGGCTCCCGCATTCAATTCCGACCGGGCATTCACACCGCCGCTTCGCCGGACCAGACTAGACTGGTACCGCTCGGGCAGAAGGACATCGCGTGAAGGCCTGGACCACGTTCGGCATCGCCGTCGCCATCGTCGCGGGCGCGCTGCTGCCGCTGCAGGCGCTCGTCAATGCGCGCCTCGGCGCCCTGACGCATGGCGCGTTGTACGCATCGTTCCTCTCGTTCCTGGTCGGCACCTGCCTGTTGGGCCTGGTGTTGCTGGCGACCCGGTCGCCCTGGCTGCCCGCACAGGCCCTGTCGGCGCTGCCCGCGTGGATCTGGGCCGGTGGGGCGATCGGCGCCTGTCTTGTCCTGGTATCGACCCTGCTGGTGCCCAGGATCGGCGCGGGCGCGCTGGTCTGCCTGATCGTACTGGGACAGGTACTCGGGTCGCTGCTGCTGGATCACTTCGGTGTACTCGGCGCGCAGCGGCGGATCGACGTGGTGCGCATCGGTGGCGCGGTGCTGGTGCTGGCCGGTGCGGTCCTGGTGATGCGGCCGTGGCAGGCGCAGTGAGTACGATGCCGCCGCTGCCCACGGGCCAGATGCATGCCCTGGAGCTCGCCTATGCCACGCCGCCGCGCGCCTATCACGACTTCAGCCACGTGGCCGAGGTGCTGCGCCACTACGACGCCGTGGCCGCCGGCCCCGGCTGGCTGCAGCCGCTCGAGGCGCGCCTGGCGGTGCTCTACCACGACGCGATCTACGAACCCGGGCGCAAGGACAACGAGACCCGTTCGGCCGCGTTCGCGCGCACGGAGATCGCGCGCTGGCTGCCGGGCACGGGCGTCGACGCGGACAGGGTGGCCGGGCTGATCGAACTCACGGCGCGCCACGGCCAGTTGCGTCCGGAGGAGTTCGGCAAGACCGCCGTGGCCGACGATACCCGCCACTTCCTCGACTGCGACATGGCCATCCTCGGTGCCGAACCTCCGATGTTCGACGCCTACGACCGCGCGATCGCCGCCGAGTACCGCGGCCACGTTCCCGGCTGGGTGTTCCGCATCAACCGGCGTCGCTTCCTCAAGTCGCTGCTGGCCAGGCCGCGGATCTACCTCAGCGACTTCTTCCACGAGCGCTTCGACGCACAGGCGCGGGCCAACCTGCGCCGCGCGGTGACCGGCAAGCAGTGAGCCCGCCGACCGCGGCGTGCCGCGGGAGGCTATGATCGGCCGATGGCGAAACTCCTCCTCAACCTGCGCAACGTTCCCGACGACGAAGCCGACGACGTCCGCGCCTTCCTGCGTGCGGCGCGTATCGAGCACTACGAAACTCGTCCCGGCCCGTTCGGAATCTCCGCTGGCGGGATCTGGGTGCGCGACGACGGGGACATGGCGCAGGCCCGGCGGCTGATGGCCGACTACCAGCGCGAACGTGCGATCCGCGTGCGTGCCGAACGCCAGCAGGCCGAACGCGAAGGTACCGCCGAGACCTTCGCCGACATCGCCCGCGCTCAGCCGCTGCGCGTGGTCCTGACCCTGCTGGCGATCCTGCTGCTGGTCGGGTTGATGGCACTGCCCGCGATCCTGATCGGCCGCTGACGCGTGGCTGCACGCCCGCCTGGCGAGCTGGTGCGCGGGATCGGGCGCGGCAGCATGGTCGCGCTGTTCATCAACTCGGTGGTCGGCGCCGGGATCTTCGGCCTGCCGGCGCGCGTGCACGAACTGCTTGGAACGTGGGCGCTGCTGGCCTACGCCGCCTGCGCCTTGCTGGTGTTGCTGGTGGTGCTGTGCTTCGCCGAAGCAGGCAGCCGCTTCGAGCGGACCGGCGGCCCCTACCTGTACGCCTGCGTCGCGTTCGGTCCGGTGGTCGGATTCCAGGTCGGCTGGCTGGTGTGGCTCACGCGGGTGACCGCGTTCGCGGCCCTGTGCAACCTGCTGCTCGACTATCTGGCGCACATGGCACCGGCGCTCGCGACGGGCGCCACGCGCGTGGCCGCGGCCACGCTGGCCACCACGGCCATCGCCGCGGTCAACCTGCGCGGAGTACGCACCGCGGCGATCGTCGCCAACGTCTTCACCATCGCCAAGCTGGTGCCGCTGCTGCTGTTCGTCGCGGCCGGACTGTTCTTCATCGAACCGGCGCGCTACGTGCCGCAGCATGCGCCGGGCCCGGACGACTTCTCCGCGGCCGTGCTCCTGCTGGTGTTCGCGTTCACCGGCTTCGAGACCGCGACCGTGCCTGCCGGCGAGGTGCGCGATCCGCGCCGCACGCTGCCGTTCGCGATCCTGGCCTCGCTGGCGGTGATCGTGCCGCTGTACCTGCTGATCCAGTTCGTGGCGATCGGCACGCTGCCGGAGCTGGCCTCCTCGTCCGCGCCGCTGGCCGATGCAGCCGGGCGCTTCGCAGGCAGCGTGGGCACGGGCGTGATCGTGCTCGGGGCGCTGGTCTCCATTACCGGCACCCTCAACGGACTGGTGCTGTCGGCACCGCGGCTGCT
>JAEXLY010000107.1 GCA_023444765.1 Pseudomonadota bacterium
GTGCAGCAACGACGGCGCCTCAAGCATCGGCCTGTACGGCCGCTAACGCGAGCAGACCCACGCGTCCACGCGCCGACCAGGAGACCCCGATGACCGCCAGACCGACCGTGTTGCTGTGCGACGACTCGCGCGCGCTGCGCATGCTCGCGGCAGGCCAGCTGCATGAAGCCGGTTTCGAGGTGGCGGGCGAGGCGGGCAACGGCCTGGAGGCGGTCCGCCAGTACCAGGCGCTGCGCCCGGACCTGGTGCTGCTCGACCTGGTGATGCCCGAGTGCGACGGACGGCGCGCGCTCGCCCGGATCCTCGAACTCGATCCGCAGGCGCGCGTGGTGATCCTCAGTTCGCTGGGGTCGCAGGGCGACATCGAGGAATGCCTGCGGCTGGGCGCCCGCTCCTACCTGCAGAAGCCCATCGACCCCGAGGCGATGGAACGCGTGCTCCACCAGGTGCTCGCCTGACCGGCGGCGCGTTCCCCGACTACCCGAGGCGCACGAGATGACAGCGAAATTCCTGGGCCAGTTCCTGCTGGAACGTGGCGTGATCACCGCGCCGCAGCTGCTGGCCGCCATCGAGGCGCAGCGCGCCTCCAACCCGCTGCTGGGCGAACTGGCCGTCCGCCAGGGCCTGCTGGACGAGGCGCAGGCGCGGCGGATCAACGAACGCCAGCGCGTGGAGGACCGCCGCTTCGGCGACATCGCGCTGGACATGGGTGTGCTCGACCAGGCCCAGCTCGACGCATTGCTCGAGGCGCAGAAGACGCAGCGCAAGATGCTCGGACAGGTGCTGCTGGAGCAGGGCGTGCTCGACGCGCAGCGGCTGGACGCCGAACTGGCGCTGCACCGCGCCAGCCAGGAGCAGGCCCGGCATGCGCTGGAGGGCGCGATCGCCAGCCATGCCGCCGGCAAGCTGGCAGGTATCGCGATCGACCTGTGCGGCCGCCTGTTCCCGCGCATGCTCGGCAGCCAGTGCCTGCCGGCCGAACTGCTGGCACCCGACGAGCTGGACGACTGGCCCTGCGTGGCCCATGTGCGCGTGGAGGGCGGTCATCCGCTCGACATCGCCCTGGCCACCGATCTGCCCACCGCCCGCGCGCTGGCCTGCGCCCTGCTGCGCATCGAGCCTGCGCGTTGCGACGATGCCCTGGCCGTCGATGCGCTGGGCGAGATGGTCAACGTGCTGATGGGTTACCTGGTGCGCGCGGCGCTGCCCGACGACGACGCCTCCTACCGCGCGCTGCCGCCCCGGACCACGGTCGCCGCTGCGACCCTGGCCGCCGACCGCGAACGCAGTCTCGCGATCGGCATGGGCTCGCAGCTGGGCGGCTTCGTGCTGCTCGTGGGCCGGCCGGGCTGAGCGGTTGCCGGCGCGGGGCGCCGGCGATGACGGGATCTCCACGGCCCCGTGGACCTGCGGCCAGCGTTCAGCAGCCGGCCTGCTCCAGTGCCGCCGGCAGGCCTGCCTGCACGCCTGCCTCGATCCTCCGCAGGTAGTCGCCGCAACCGTGGGGCGCGCGGCAATCGCGGCGGGCGCTGGTGATGACGCAGGGCTGGTCGCGACGCGCGATCGCGTAGCCCGCCTGCGCCAGCGCGGCCACCAGCGCAGTGTCCTCGAACACGGCCACGTCCCGGCCGAGCGCGGCCCAGTCGCGGTCGGCGTGGCTCTGTCGCACGAACACGGCCAGATCCGCGCAGCGGCGGGCATGGGCCCGTCGCTGCACAGCGGCCCGGGACCCATGGCACGTGCCGTGGCGTCGAGCACCTCGTGGCAGGCGCTTGTCGCCGCCTCCCCAGGCGTCATGCCCGTGACAGTCAACGGATTCGGCGGATCGAACCAGCCGCCGCGCTCAGCGGTACCTGCGCAGGTGCAGCAGGCTCGCCACCAGCACCGCCAGCATTGATGCCGCCAGCAGTGCCGCCGGGAACCACGACGGGACGCTTGGGGGCGCCAGCCAGGTACCGGCCAGCGACAGTGCGCAGGCCACAAGCAGCGCCTTGCCGGAGAAGGCGTTGGCCGGATACCAGACCTCGTGGCTGGCCAGCGTGCGGGGCGTGCGGAAGCCATAGAGGTGGTTGGGCGGCACCTTGCGCAGTACCAGGGGGATGGCAAGGGCGGCGATCAGCGCGCAGGCCAGCGTGACGAGGATGCGCACATCCATGGGACCTCCTTGTTGCGCACGAGGGCGCGTTGCATGGGCAATGCAGGCCGGCGGCCGCGTCGTTGTCAGCTCCCGCTCTCGTCCTGGCCGAACACCTGCACGCCGATGCCGCCGTCGGCATCGACGTCGAGAACCACCGTCATCGGCCTGCAGCACACCGGGCAGTCCTCCACGTAGCGTTGCCCGCCGGCGCTCGCATCCAGTGCCAGCTCGACCGGCTCGCCGCAACAGGGACAACTGGCGTCACGGAACTCGAGCATGGCGTCCAGGGGGAGAACGGCCCAGGGGAAGCGAATCCTGGCGGATTGGCGCGAGTCGCGGATCAGCCGCGGCCACCGCCGGCCGCATCCACTGGCGTCTGGTGATGCATCAGCAGCAGCCATTGGCCCTGGTCATGCACATAGGTCGAACTGCACTGCGCGGCGTACGGGTTGCCCGCGGTGTCCCGCTGCGCATGCGCCAGGTACGCGAGCACCGCCGTCGCCGCCCCCACCGACACCAGGTGCCGGTGGTCGAGCGACACGCTTCGCCAGCGCGGGGCCTGGTCGATGGCGGCAAGGGTCGCCTCGCGATCCAGGATACCTGCCGGCGGCGGCAGGACCATCAGGGCGTCGGGGGCGAGGTTGGCGGCATAGAAGCCCGCAGTACCGAGCCAGAACTGCTCCTCCAGCCGCCACAGGGCATCGACCTGATCCTGATCCATCGCAACCTCCACGGGATGGGCGCGCGTCCGGGAATGCGGATGCGGCCCGGCACGGGCCATCCGCCGCGTCAGGCTACTGCCGGGCAGGCGGCTGCGGCAACCCGCTTCCGCCGTTCCCGGCCGCGTGTGGCGCGTGGCGATAGCGCACCAGCTGCGCGATCGCCGTGTCCGCGTCGCCGACCACCAGCGGGGCCGGCACCGAGAGCATGAGATTCAGCGGCAGGCCGAATTCCTCGATGCTCCAGCCCTGCGTGTCGAGCACGCCATCGGGCCCGATCGCGTGGGGATGCCGCTGGCGGATGCGCTGGGCGAAGCTGCCGTGCTCGGGAATGTAGCCGAACACCGGCTTGCCCTTCGCCACCGCGTAGCCCACCTCGAAGCAGGTGCCGCTGTCGGGCTCGGGCCCACGGAAGAAATCCAGGTTCGCCAGCACCGCGTCGGCACGCCCGATCAGGGCGATGTTGGCGTGGTAGATCCACGCCGCCTGCGCGGCGGGGTCTGCCAGATACGCCGGCACGTCCTGGTCGAGCGGGAACAGGCCCTCGAAGCCGGCCTCGGCGCACATCGCCTTCAACGCACGGCCGCGCTCGCGCGCGTCGGGACGGAACACGTCGGGGCCGGCGAGATAGATGCTGCGGATCACCGGCTGGCCTGCCTGCGGCGGTCGGTCCGGGGTGCGGGGTGGAGCCCGATCACTGCGTGCCTGCGGATGCGGCGTCCGCATCGGGCCGCTTGTCCGACACCAGGCCAAGCTCGATGCCGCATTCCAGCAACGCCTTGCAGCCTGCGATCACCAGATTGAAGCCTTCGGTCGAGTCGAGCGCCTGCGCAACCTGTTCGTCGTCGCTGCCGATGAAACCCGATGTCAGGATGGACACGAACGTGGCGTCGTCGCCACGCGGCTCGAACAGCCATTCCACCGGCGTCGGCCAGGCGATCGCCAGCCTGCGGTTGCGCTCGAGCGCGGTCACGGTCACCTCGCCGGACACGCCGTACTGGTCCCAGTACCAGGTCACCGTCGCGTCCGGTGCAAGCGGGCCGCTGGCGCGGGAAAACCAGAACCGTGTGGCGATGGCGGGATCGACGAACGCCTCGAACACCTCGGCCACCGGCCTGCGGATGAGCATGGTGGCCCCGGGCAACGGGCGGTCGCGTCAATGCCATGGCAGCCTCCTCCGGCGCGGTCGGGAGATGGACCTTACCGCATCAAGCGTCGCGGATCCCGGCGGCAATGGCGTGCACGTTGCCGGGTGCCCGGTGGTCGCGCGCGCTGCGGGCCCGGGGCATGCCGGCCGGCTGTCGCGACCACCTCATTCCATGATGACGTCCTCGACCGGACGCCGGAACGAGGACGGCATGCGAGGACCGCGGCCCACGCGCACCACGAGGTCGGGCCGACGCTCGCCGATGCCCAGGAAGCCGGCGAACTGGGCGCGAAGCGCCGCGACTTCCACCGGCTGGTTGATGAAGGCCGTGCGCAGGTCGAGCGCGGCGGCCTGCAGGGCGAAGCGTTCGTAGCAGCGGCCCGCCTCCACCCAGTGCAGGGGATCGTCGATCTCCGAGGCGAACACCGCGACCGCGGAGGAGGAAAGGATGTGTCGCGTGTCCCTGCGGCTCTGTCGCCGGGCCGAGAAGCCGGCGCGCATGTACAGGCGGCCGATCCGGTCCGGGACCTGCGGACTGCCCATGGCGGCGGCATACAGGCCGTCGCCGGTGGCGCGCGCGCTGCGGTGGTTGAAGCGGATCCAGGCTTGCAGCTCGTCGCGCCACGCCGGATCGGCGAACTGCGCATCGTTGCCGGCGGCGACGTACTCGGCCACCTGCGCGAGGACCACGGGTCCGTCCAGCAGCCGCACGCCGACGCCGTTGCCGTGGCCGGCCGCTTCGAGCAGGCCGCGCTCCGCGGACGTGAGCGACGATCCGTCGTAGCGGCTGCGGCTGCATTGACGCAGGTCGATCGCCTCGTACAGCGGCGACACGACAGGCGGCGCGGGCGCGAGCTCCACCACCACGTGCCCGCTGGTCGCGTCGACGCCGACCTGTGCGTCCTGACCCGTCGCCTGCGCCGCGATCACCAGGTTCTCCGCTGCGCATCCCAGGCTCGCGAACAGATGATGGTCGTCCGGGTCGACGGCAGGGCAGCGCCGCCGCGGGTCGGGCAGGATGGTGATGCGCGTGCGCTCGATCCGGAACCGCCAGGGCTGGGTGTTGTGGCTCGAGGCCGCCCGCGTGGCGCGCTCGACCAGATGGATGCTGCGCGTGCGGCTGGCCTGGTCCATGTGTCTCGTGTCCTCCACCGGGGCGATGCCGGCGCCCGCGCAGCCGATCCGTCCGGTCCTCCGGTCGGACCCGACGCTCAGGGGCCGGCCGGTTGGCCCGCGCCTGCTTCGGCCGCGAGATCCAGGGCATACAGGTGCCCGTCCGTACTGCCGAAGACCAGCGTGTCGCCGGCCAGGGCTGGCGCCGAGATCACCGACCCCAACTGCAGGATCCGTCGCTCCGCCTCCTGGTGGTCGCCATCGCGGCGAAGCGCCTGGAATTCCTCGGCCAGCGCTCCGTCCTCGCCGTAGACCAGTGCGTGGTTGCGCACGCCGCCGCGGGTGCGATACGCCCGGCGCAGCTCGCCGCTGGCCGCGTCGAGCCCCTGGATCCGGCCGTCGAAGGAGGCGACGTACGCGATTCCCCCGTGCAGGACCGGCGATGCGAACACGCGTGAGGCGGTGTCGAACGTCCACGCCGGTTCGCCGGTATGCCGGTCCAGCGCATAGACGCGATGCGAGTCGGACGTCCCGAAGTACACGCGATGCGCGTCGATCGCGGGCGCGCCGATCACCCAGCTGGGCGTGCGCAGGTTCCACATCACCCGTCCGGTGGCGCGGTCGAGCACGTACAGGTTGTAGTCGCGACTGCCGACATGCACCAGCCCGCCTTCCATCGCCGGTCCGCCCTGGACCGCGCCGTCGGGAAAGTAGTGCGAGCCCAGCGTCTTGAACTGCCAGAGCGTCTCGCGGCGGACCAGGTCCACGGCGGTGACGCGCCCGTCGAAGCTGCCGAAGTAGGCGATGTCCTCCGCAAGCGCGGGCGTGCCTCGCACCGGGCCCTGCGTCTGCAGCTGCCACAGCGGCGTGCCGGTGCGCCGGTCGTACACCCTGAGGCCGCCCGACGTGCCGACGACCACCGTGTCCCGGTGCAGCACCGGGGCGGCGAGGGTGAAGTCCCAGGAATCGTGCGCGCCTGCCTCGTCCGTCCCGCTGCGCCACAGCTCGCGGCCGTCGGCGCGCGCGATGGCATGCAGGTGTCCGCTGCGCGACTGCACGAAGAGCGCATCGCCACCGACGGCGGCCTGGCCGTCGAGCGCGCCGCCGGCCTGGAAGGTCCATGCCACCTCGCCGGTGTCGATCTCGACCGCCGTCAGGCGACCGGCCTGGTTGCCCACGAACACGCGGTCGCCATCCACGGCGGCCGGCGCGTGGATCGGCGCGCCGGTGTCGATGGCCCATTTCTCCGGCAGGGTGGATGGCGCGCCGACGGCCACGACGAGCGACAAGGCCAGGTACGCGGCCGGATTCGGAAACATCGCAACTCCGCAGACGGGAAGCGGCAGGCGCCGACCGGTGGATTCTATCGGACCGGCCCGGGCGTCCGGCGCCGGCGGGTCCGGCCATGAAGGCCGGCGATGCGGGACACGGGCTGGCGAACCGCGGCGTGCCGGGGATGGCGGCCAGGGCGTCCTCGCATGGCGCCGATCGGAAGCCCAGGCGCGCGAAGAAGTCCGCCGCCGTGGTGCTCGGCAGGTGCCGGGTATCGACGGGCCGTCCGGCAGCGTTGCACTCCGCTTGGGACCACCCGCGGCGCCGGGTCCGCTGCCCCGTTGCGCATCGGCCGGGGCAAACGGGCGGGGCAGCGCCGCCGCGCCCTTGATCTGCAGCCCGGTCCGGACAGGCAGCGCGTCCGCGACGCGCCGGGCAGCTGACCGTTCCACCGCGCACATCGTTCGCGGGCAGGTGGCAGGCCGGCCAGTCGGCGATGGCCGGGCGGGTCGCAGTGGCCGTAAGGGAAGTCATGCCGGGAGTTCCGGAATCGCGCGCGACGAAAACCGCATGGCAGCGCGTGTCCTGCGGCGAGGGCCCGCGCACATCGGTTGCGCCGGCGATGCCGGGCGCGCCCGTTCGTGCATGAACCGCAGCCCCGGCGTTCAGCCGCGTGACGCGAGCCAACGCGTGGCGACGGCAAATTCGTGTATGGTGGGCGCACTGTTCAAGGCCGGGATCACGGTACATCGTGGCCCGATGCGGTAGATCTGGCTACAAGGCCGGCAACGGCCCTTTCCTGCGATCCGCTCCATCGCTTCGCGTTACCCCTTGCTCGATACAGTCCCGGCCTCGCGTGTTGCGGGTCGTGCTTCCCCAACTGATCCAAGGAGTAACACCATGTCCGATCGTCAGACCGGCACCGTCAAGTGGTTCAACGACGCCAAGGGCTTCGGCTTCATCACCCCGCAGAGCGGCGACGACCTGTTCGTCCACTTCCGCTCGATCCAGGGTAGCGGCTTCAAGTCGCTCCAGGAAGGGCAGCGGGTGTCGTTCAAGGTCGCGCAGGGCCAGAAGGGCCTGCAGGCTGAAGAAGTCCAGGCCGAGTAATACCGGCGCGACGCGGCAACGCGT
Source organism: Pseudomonadota bacterium (assembly GCA_023444765.1). Lineage (GTDB taxonomy): Bacteria > Pseudomonadota > Gammaproteobacteria > Xanthomonadales > Xanthomonadaceae > Luteimonas. The sequence goes on from JAEXLY010000107.1 coordinate 7,523, forward strand.
CTGCAGGACCAGGACCCCGGGCGGCGACGCCCGGGGTTCTTCCGTTTCAGGCCGGCGAAAGCGCATCGCGCACGGGCGCGGGCGTGCCAGCGCAGACGGTGGCTCCCGTGCAGCGCCGCCCGGCCGGCGCAGGGGCGACGCGGCAGGCGCCAAGGGCAGCCGCCCGCGAGGTCGCCGGTGCTTCCGCGTGGGCCGTTCCCGGGCCCGTTCAGTGCGGAGGGTCGCGGTACGCGGCCGCCGTGCAGCGCCAGTACGGGACCACCCGCGCGCGCATGCCGTGGAAGGACGAGATGTCGAACCCGAACGCGACCGACGATCCGGTTGCCGTATCGCGCATGCGCACCTCCATCTCGCGCGCGCCTTCCATCGCCGCAAACAGGTCCTCGTCGCTGTACCAGACCTCCCAGTTGGCGACGATGGGTCGCATGCCGTCGGCAGCGCCGGTCACGTCGAGGCGGCCGGGGAACCGCTTGCCATCCAGCCAGACCTCCACCTCGTCGGCATCCCAGCCGCGTGGCGTCGCGCTGCTTCGGACCTCGTGACGGATCTGCAGGTTGGCGGTCATCAGCCCGGGCAATTCCGTGGCAGATGGCACGACACCAGCACGGGACCGGTCGCCGGACTTGTGGCTGAAGAAGATGCCGAGCGTCGCCGTCCCGTGGCCGGCAGTGGCCGCAGACACGAGCCGGTAGCGCGCCCTGCCGGCAACGGGGTACCCGGCATCGCTCAACGACCAGCCGCCCACTTCGGTATCGGGCAGGACGGGTGCGGCGCACTCCGGCTGCGCCCATGCGGGCAGGACGGCCAGCGCCAGGATGCACCCGGCCAGATATCTCGACATCGATTTTCCCCCGTGCGCGGATCCGCGTCCGGACCACTGTAGCCGACCGGCGAACCCCACGCTGCATGCCCCGCCGGTGCGGCAGTGTGCTGTCGTGCGCCGGCCGCTGCTCCCTCCAGGCGCCCGGCCCGGACGCAGCCGGTCCATCCGCATCCGTCGACTACGGTCCGCTCCTGCTCGCCCGGTACTCCGCGATCGTCAGCGCCGCATCCGGGTTCGACATGGCCCTGCCATTGAAATAGACCGCGGGCGCGCCTTGCCTGAACACCGCCATGGCCCGCTGGATTCCGGCGACCTGTTCCTCGCTCGGGTTCTCGATGTCGAAAAAGAACGAATCCCCCCGCACGACAGGGATGCCGGCGCGCTGCAGCTCCTCGACCAGCGCCTCGCTGCGACGCGCCTGCTCCGACGGACAGTTGCGTGGCGCCAGCACCAGCACCGTGTCGCGTCTGGCACCCCCGGGCATCTCCACCGGGACGAAACCGTCCTGGCTGATCGCCACGTCATCGGGCGGCTCGCGACCCTGCCACCACTGGTAACCCCCATAGGTCGCGGCGACCATCAACAGCAGCAGGCGGATCCTCATCGGCGTTCCTTGCGCAGGGACGGTGCCCGCTCGCTGCCGTGCCCTCCGGCGCGGCCGTACGAAGCATGGGAACGGGACGCTGCGAGTTCTACAGAGGACCAGGGCGCGGGTCAATCAAGCAGGCGCGGTTGGCAGTCCAGCGCCAGCCCCATGACATGGTCGTCGTAGTCCCTGTCTCCGACGCGGAATCGCCGGTCGGCGATATGCACGAAGCCCTTGCGCCGGTAGAAGGCCTGGGCGGCATGGTTGTCCGCGTAGACGCCCAGCAACAGGCGCGCGGCGCCCGCAGCCGTCGCGTGGGCGATGGCGTGCTGCAGCAGGCGTGCACCCGTGCCGCCGCCGTGGAAGCGGCCAAGCAGGTAGATGCGCTTGAGTTCGAGATCGCGCGCGGGATCGGCCGATGGAAGATCCGCCGGCGCCACGACGGCATAGCCCACCGGAGCGTCGCCGGGGACAAGCCCGGCGAGCCACAGCGCGCAGCGCGGATCCCGCAGCCAGTGTGCGTACTGCGCCGGTGCATGCGCCTTTTCGCAGTGTCCGACGATGGCGTTTCCATCGAGGATGCCGGAGAAGGTTTCCAGGAAAGTGGCGGCGCCCACCAGCGCGAGCGCCTGCTCGTCGCCGGGATGGGCACGGCGGATGGTGATGTCGGGAGACTGCTGCGTACTCATCGGATTTCCAGGGAGGCGCTTCGAAAGCTTCACCCGGCCCGTGCGGGCAGGTACCGCGGCACGCGTTGCTGGAGCAGCGTCACGAGTGCCGGAGCCATGTACTCGAACTTGTCCGGAATGCCCAGCACCACCATCCGTTTGCCGTGCAGCTGCGGCCGGAACCTCGCTGCGATCCTGGTCCGGTGCGTGGACTCCATGACCAGGATCGTGTCGGCCCAGTCGAGCAGTTCGGCCGTGACCGGGCAATCGGCGTCGTGCGACGTGCCGGCAGAAGCGGTCTCGATGCCGGGCCACTGCGCGAACACGTGTTCCGCGGTGGGGCTGCGCAGCCGGTTCTTGCCGCAGACGAAGAGGACATGGTGCATGCGTGCGTTCCTGGTCGATGCCGGGAGCGGGTCGGGTCGGGTGTGCCTGCGACGGTCGCCCCCGGAGGCGGCTCCGCGGTTCGACGGCGTGGTCGCGCGCGCACTCGGCGGCGCTCGTCCGGGGAGGTTCGAAGGAGGATCGGCGCCATGCAGCGGGCCGGTGGCGGTGGCTGCCGCTGCCGCCGCGAAGCGGTGGGTTCGGCCGGCGCTAGCTTTCCAGTTCGCGGGCGACATGCGCGGCCAGTCCAGCGGTGTTGCTGGCGAACTCCGCCTGCAGGTCGATGCCGCATTTGTGCGCGAGCACCAGGATCGACCACAGGCAGTCCGACAGTTCGTGGCCGAGCTTCGCCCTGTGGTCCTCGATGTCCCGGACGCCGGCATGCGCCTGGATCAGCTTCGCCAGATCGCCGACGTCGCCCACGAATCCCAGGGCCAGCTCTTCGACGGTCCAGATGCGCCCGTACTTCCTGGTCTCGAGCTGTTCGTAGAGCGCGTTCAGATGCAGCGCCGACTTTTCGAGCTGGCTGAATTCCATGCTGGTTCCCGCCTGATGTGGGTGCGTTACGGAAGGTGGACAATGCCGGCGATGCGGTCGCCTGCGCCAGGCGTCGCACCCGCAGCGAGGTCCGTGGCCTGCCTGCGGATACCGGCCCGCACGGGTACCGGCCCGGCGCGCCGGGCCGGGCGCGAGGCGAAGGGCGGTCGGCAATGGAAAGGCGCAGGCATCATGTCGTTCGACGGTCGCCGGCTCGTCCTTCAGTCCACCCCTGCCAGTTCGCCCTGTTCCCACGTGCCGCCGCCCATGCTGCAGCTGGCCGGCAGGCCGGCCAGGTCGTCGGTGCCGCGCTCGTAGTAGAAGGCGACCATCGTGGGCTGTCCGAAGATGCCGCGACAGCTTCCCTGCGCAGGCGACGGGCAGCGCGTCATGTACTCCAGCGTGCCGGCCTCGCCCTGTCCGAGCTGGGCCGAGGTCTGGGCCAGCCCTTCGCAGAGCTCGCGGTGGGTGTCGGCGGGCAGGTCCGCGCCGGCCTGCAGGCAGTCGCGCGAGCGGATGGTCTGGCCCATGATCCGGAACTCGCCGGCGATCATGCAGGCCCGTCCCTCGCCGCGATCGTGCGCGACGGGTGCGGGTTGCGCGGCCGCGGCGTCGGGCGAGTCGGCTGGCGCAGGCGCGTCGTCCGCGACCGGGGCGACCGCCTGGGCCGCATCCTGCTTCGGCCCGTCACCGCCACAGCCCGCGAGGGCCAGCGTGCAGCCAAGCATGGCAATCAACATCGTCCGCATGGTCCCGTCTCCATCGGCTGTGCGTTCAAAGGATGCTGCAAGGGGAACCGCCCCGTGCGTCGATCATAGTGCAGTGTCGCTGGCCGACCGGCTTGCCCTTCCCGTCATCGACCTGCGGCCGGATCGGCAAGCGGTGTCGATCTCCACCTGGGGCGCCAGGACACGCAGTCGCCCGTCGGCGTGCTGTCCGCTGTCGCTGACATACTCATGGGACGAGGCGCCATCGGCGGTCCATCCACCGGTCGATTCGTCGGCGCCAGTGCAACGATACCGGCTCCTGGCCGCAATGCCGATCCCCCACCGCGATCGCCCGGTACGGTTCCAGAGGGGCAGGTCGTTCCGGAAACCGGGGGCGGTGGAGCCGGACGTGGGAAGGACGCCGATGGGCAGCCCGAATGTCCAGGTCGTCAGCGGCCGCTGCGGTCAGACCGCATCCGCGACCGTACCGCCACGCCCGCCAGCAGCATCGTTGGCGTCCCCATGACGCCTAACACGGTGGTCGCGATGAGCGCGGTGCGCTGCAGCGTCGTCCTGTAGATGCCGTTGGCCCGGTCGTGCCAGGCCACGCCCAGGCCGGACAGCAGCAGGGCCAGGAAGACGGCCGAGGCGCCGAACGCGCAGCTGGAAAGGCGCCGGAGCCGCCGCAGGCGATCGGCTGCGCGCTCGCCGTCGAGCAGTCGGCTGAAGTGGCGCGCGAACGACCGCGCCTGAGCATCGTCGGGCGCCGGAAAGCGGAACGTACGCTCGGTCATGAGCAGGCGCGGCACGCTGCTCATGTTGTGCGCCCAGACCTGCCGGTAGTGCAGTGCGATGCTGGCGGACGGAGCCAGCTGCGCGCGCACCGCGGTGATGGTGGGGTACTGCCCGGGGGCCACGCGCCAGTAATGCCCGCCCACCACCAGGTCCTCGCCCGCCCAGCACACCTCGATCCCGCGCGCGCGCTCGCCTCGCGTCGGCCGCCACTCGTTCGTGTCGCCGATGCGGCGCTGCCATGCCTGCAGTCCTGCGATGTCCGCGGGCGTGACCGACCATCGGCCCTCGCTCGCCGCGCGCGTCGCCCTGACCCGCGCGCAGACCGCCAGCGCCGCACCCAGCACCGGCAGCCCAAGCAGCAGCCCGATCGCGCCGGCGATGACGGCCGTCGCATGGCCTGGGCTGTCGGCCCGCAGGCCGTCTGCGTCGAACCAGCCCCAGGCGAGCGCCGAAGCGGCCAGCCCGGAGAACGAGGCGGTGGCGATCAGGTTGATCCGGTACCGCATCGATCCCCTCCTGCGCTGCCCTCGGCGGACGGGGGCGCATGACTTCGCCGCCATCGATCCACAAGCCCTGCCTCCTGCGAACGCAGGCATCGTCCGGAACAGGTCGCGCACCGGGTGAAACAGAGGCGATCTCCCGGAAGCCGTCTCCTGGCAGGTCACCTGGCCCGCTGCTACGGACGCTGTTCGGGCCAGCGCAACTCGCAGCGGACCTGATCAGCCGTTGCCTGGATCTCCAGCTGCCAGCCGATGCGCGCGGCCAGGCGCCGCGCGATGTCCAGGCCGAGGCCGAAACCCGGCGCATCGGCGGCCGCCCGCACATTGCGTATCGCCAGCTGCGTGGCACCGGCTTCCACCTCGACCACGCCGGCGCCGCCGTGCTGGACCGCATTGAGCAGCAGGTTGGCCAGCAGCGTCTCGACCGCCTCCCACGGCGCGTCCCAGTGCAGCGCGGGCGCGACATCGACACGGAACGACTGCGCGCGCGTCGCGGCTAGCGGCTGCAGCTCATCGACCAGCTCCCGCAGCGCCGAGGCCGCATGCGTGTGGCCCGCGCCCGCCGATGTGGCCTCGCTGGACAGCCAGAGGATCGCGTTGCCCGCACGCTCCAGCCGCGACAGCGCGCGCTGCAGGCGCGCCAGCGCCGGGGACGTCGCCTCGGCCTCCTGCAGCAGCGCCAGGCTGGTGCGTGCCGACTGCAGCGGCGTGCGCAGCTCGTGCGCCAGGAACGCCAGGGTCTCGCGTTCGCGTTCGACCGCCTCGTGGCGGCCGCGCCAGACCTCCGCATGCAGCCGCAGGATCCCGGCGAACTCGCTCACCGGCTCGTTCCGCGCCAGCGCATCCAGGCTGGCGGGGTCCGGCGTGGCCCGCACCTGCTCCAGCAGCCGCTGCGCCTGCCTCCCCGCGCGGCCGACGAAGGCGCTGGCCAGCAGGCCCGCGCCCAGCAGGGTCAGCACCAGCAGCGCCATCGCCGGGACCATCCCGGCGAGCAGGCGCGTGGTGACGGTGAGTTCGCCGGTCACGTCGTACAGCAGTACAGCGCGTCCGCCGTCCGCGCCCGGCACCAGTCGCGCGTGCACGTAGCGGCCATCGTCGCGACGGAACTCGGCCATTGCGCCGATGGGTCGATCCCCGAACCGCTGCCGCTCACGGGGCGGGAGTTGCGCAAGCGGGACCAGCTCGAAATGCTCGGGCAGCGAAGCTGCGCGCGCGCCTGCCGGCACGGTGGCGGCGACCGTCTGCAGGCGCCGGTCGATGAAGCTGTCCTCGAGGATGAACAACAGCAGCAGCGTGATGCCCGCGAACAGCAACGTCATCAGCGTGGCGAAGAGCATCCAGCGCCGGACCAGCGCCTGCCCCAGGCTATGCCGGCGCATCCGTGGATTCCCCGCAGAAGCGATAGCCCACACCCCGCATGCTCTGGATCAAGGGCACGCCGAAGGCGCGCAGGAAGTGCTTCCGCAGCTGGTAGACATGCATGCGCAGCGGATCGCTGCCCGGCGGCTCGCCCTGCCACAGGCGTTCGCATAGTGCGTGCCGCGAGACCGTGCCCGGGCTGGCCTGCATCAACTCCCGCATCAGCATGAAGCCGGTGGCATGCAGCGGCAGCGAGTCCGCGCCGCGGCTGAGCAGGTGGCCCTGGAGATCCAGCACGTAGGCGCCCACCCGCAGCTCCAGGCCGCCGGCGCGGCCCGCATGCAGGGTGAGGGCGCGCACGCGGGCCAGCAGTTCGGCCGGTGCGAACGGCTTGACCACGTAGTCCGCCGCGCCGGCCGCGAACGCGGCGAGCTTGTCGTCCAGCGCCCCGCGCGCCGTCAGGAACAGCACGGGCGAGCGCAGGCCGCCCTCGCGCTTGAGCGACTCGCACAGCGCCACGCCGTTCTGGTCGGGCAGGTTCACGTCCAGCACCGCGAGATCGAAGCGTTGCTCCTGCAGCCGGGAGCGCGCCTGCGCCGCGCTGTAGGCGAAGTCGACCGCCACGCCGTGGCCGTGGAGATAGTCGCCGATGCCGGCGGCGATATCGACATCGTCCTCCACCAGCAGCAGCCGCAATGGCGGCGCCTGCAGCTTCATGGCCGTTCCCCGGGTGCGGGCGGCAGTGTAGTCATCCATGCGCCAGCCGCTGCAAGTGCCAGGCGTCGGCCCAGCGTCGCTGCATGGCGGCCACCAGTGCATGCATCAGCAGCAGGCGCTTGGCCGCCGCTGGCGCCGACGCCCTGGCTGCCAGTGCGGCGTCGATGCCGCCGCGGCGGTAGGCCTCCATCACCCGAACCGCCTGTTCCTCGCCGGTCTCCTCGCGCGCAACCGGTGCATGGCCCAGCGCCCGTACCATCGCCTCGGCCACCGACCAGGTCGACCACGGGTTCTGCCCGGTCACCAGGCGGCCGTCGACCACGGTGTTGTCCAGATACAGCCCTCCTTCCACGAATCGCGCACCCCGCAGCTGCAGCGCGTCCTGCAGCAGGGTATCGAAGCGCTCGCGCGCGTCTTCCATCAGGAACAGTTCCTCTGCATTGGTGAACCCGGTGACGCTGCGCCCCTGCAGCAGCGGCATGCCGTCCCCGAGGGTCACGTCCAGCAGCGCCGCCGGGCCGTGGCAGACGGCGCCGATCACCCCGCCGGCTGCCTCGACGTCCCGCACGATGCGCGCGATGTCGGCGTTCCCGGGGAAGTCGAACATCGCTCCCTTGCCGCCGACGAAGTACACCGCCGCATAGCGGGAGGCGTCCACCTGCGCCAGCGGCAGGCTCGCCGCGAGCCGGGCCCTCGCCTGGCTGTCGTTGAGGAAGGCGTAGTCGGCGGCGACCATGTCCTCCTCGTCCACGCGCATCGGCGGCGGGCCGCCCCGCGGGCTGGCGATGTCCACCGCGTAGCCGTTGGCCAGGAAGGTGTAGTAGGCGCGCGACAGCTCGGTCAGTTCGAAGCCGGCGCGCCGGTCGCCGCCGGGGAAGTATTCCGCGCTGCTGACAACGGCGAGGATCCGGCCACGGGTCGGCGCTGGCGCATCGCGCAGGAACGCGAGGTCGGCCACGCTGCTGTCCGGATCCGCCGGCGGCTGGCGCCCCAAGTCCAGGCTGTGCAGATACAGCCCGGCGCCTGCCGCCACAGTCGCGACCGCAACCAGTGCGCCCAGCAACAACCGCTTGGTCCAACGCCGCATGTTCCGCCTCCGGGCCACGCCCATGGTCGAGATGCGGCCAGGTTGACAACGCAATGTAGAACGAGGATCAGTCCGGCATTGCAGCGCGGAATCCGGCGTCTCCGGCAGGGCGGGACGCGGCTCAGGCCCCGGGGGGGGTGGACCCGGCCGTTCCGACGAAAGTCCATGGTCCAGTTGACTTCCCAGGTGGCGCCCGCGTCCACCGAGAACGCCTGCTCCCAGCGCAGCGCGTCGACGCCGACCTGCGACCACACGAAACGGATGGTGATGGGGACGCCGTCCAGCTGGTCGGACGCGAAGAACGTACCCACCCCATTCTCGAACCGTCCCACCACCGGCACGTCGATGCGGCCGGGGAAGCGGCCGTCCAGCCACCAGATGGACCAGATGCCCTGTCCCGGGTCGTACGAGCGCAGCGCCACGGCACGAAAGTCGCCATCGGGGAAGCGCAGCAGGTTGTCCTCGATGTTGCCGTAGCCGCCCAGGACCTGGCGCGTGCTCATCTCGCCGTCGAACTCGATCCACTCTTCGCAGCCCGCCAGGCGCTCCTTGAGCCGCCGATGCCGGACGTTCCAGTCACCGAGTACGAAGTCGAAATCCCGGGGCGCGTCGGGAAGACGGGGGAGGGACATGGGGATTCCTTGGCTGGAGAACCTGGTACCGGCATCCGCGCGCTCGACGCGGCGCGGGAGCGCGTCCACCCCTGTGGTTGGTGGCCTGCATCTTCCCGCAGGAGACGGGCAGGTGCCAGTGGGGGCGGGGCCCCCCTCGATCCAATGGCCGATCCGTCCCCGGGGCAGCGGTCCATGGCCGCGGCGGCAACGCCGGGTGGCGGGTTCCGGCGTGATCGGACATGAGGGTTCGGCCGGTTCGGAGGCCATGCGCCCGGTCGGTCGGAATGTCCCCTCGCGCAGCCGGAGACGATCAGTGGCCACGCGGAGAAGGCGTGGGGAAAAGCATCGGGGCCCCGATGCCTTCGCGCGCCGGATTCGGTTGCATTCGTCACGAACGTTCGCGTCCTGCCTGTACCGCATCGCCCGCCCGGAAGCGCTCCGGATGCCGCCGTCGGGCGAGGGTGCGGCCGACCACGCAGCCATCCTCTTCATGTGCCCCGGAACTGTGTAATGTTCGGACCTCGTGTCCACCGAAGGCATCCTGCAATGAATTTCCGCGCTTCCGCCTGCCTGCTGGTCGCGCTCGGGATGTGCGCGGTCGGCGCCCACGCGCACTTCAGCGTGGACATGAGCGATACGCACGCGTCGCGCTACGGCCCTGGCGAGATCAAGAGTGCGCCTTGCGGGCGTCCCGACGGGGCGCGCGGCGGCAACGTCTACACGTACTCGCCCGGCGAGACGGTCAACGTCTCGTGGGTCGAGTATGTCGGCCATCCGGGCTACTACCGCATCGCCTTCGACAAGGATGGAGAAGACGGCTTCAGGAATCCTGCGAGCATCGCCCCGGCCGGGCGTGCATGCGCCGCAGGGGAGCCCAACTGCGGCGACGGCGACTTCTACAACAACGACACCGTCCTGATCGACGACTACGGCCGGCATGACGACACTCCCCACGGCAAGCGCTACGCCGTCGATGTCCAACTGCCCGACGTGGAGTGCGAGCACTGCACCCTGCAGATCATCCAGGTCATGACCGAACCCGCCAAGGCGCCTTACGACCCCGCGGCCGAGGACGCCGATGATCTGTATTACCAGTGCGTCGACATGAGGTTGCGGCGCGAGGGGTGACAGGCTCCTGCGGAGCGACCGGGCCTTCGCGCCCGGGCGCGAAGCTATGACGCGATGACGGCGTATCGCGCTTCCAGGTATCGCCTGGTCCGCGCTGCGCGGCAGCCTGGAGCGCGGCCGCGCCAACGGTGTCCGTTCCCGGGGCGCCAAGCCCGGCGCTGGCAGGGTCGGGCCGTCGCAGAACATCCCGGTCGCGATTGCCGTTGGCGGGAGCGGTGGAGAGGGCAGCGGACCGGGTCGCGCGCCGCTGCACCTGCGGATGTCGTGGATCGCGTCAGAAGATGAGCATCAACAGGCCGATCACCACCGCCAGGCCGATGAGGAAGATGACGAAAGCGGTCTTGCCGAGGAACTTGATCATTGCGTGAACCTGCGTGGGGTACGCCACGAACCTACGCGAGGGCTTGCAGCCGGGTCGTGAAACGGATCCACCGCGAACCATGCACGCTTTGATGCGACGCGCGGGCGACGAGGGGCCGCGACCGACGGTCCGCGATCGGCCGCTACGCCGTCGGGAGGGCATCGGCGATGGCGGAGCACGCTGTCGCCCGGGCGGGAAGGCGATCGACGTGCGCGACGCGGCATGGCCGGTACGCGGCGCCGCCCTCACCGTTCCTGCGACAGGAGCGGCATGCCGGCGCGGATCCTGCCGCTGCCGCGGCGCCTGCTTCAGTCGATGGTCCTAGCCATGAACGCGGCGGAGCCGGGGCAGAGCCCGGAGAACTGGCTGGTCGCCGCGATCGCGGCGGGCGCGGTCGCCCGCGGTACCGGTCGATAGCCGTGGCGTTCGAAATAGCCCGCGGCCGTGGTGGTCAGCAGGTAGAGCGTGTCGATGCCCTGTGCGGCCGCGTAACGCTCGACGTGCGCGAGCAGCGCAGCGCCCAGTCCGGAACCGCGCCAGCGAGGATCGACGGCCAGGGAGCGCAGCAGCCCGTCGTGTCCATGCCGCTCCAGCCCGACCACCCCACGAAGCCGGGTGCCCTCGATGCAGCCGAACAGGAGGACATGGCCGGCGGCGTCCAGGTCGTCCGTCGGCAGCTGCTGGGCGGCGAGCAGGGCCTTGACCTCCGGAGTGGGATCAAGCGGCGCGATGGCGGATGTCATGGACGCGGGGATTAGGCGAACCGGTCACCGGAGCCGGGGCGGCGGAATGGGGGACGGGGGGACGACTCCGCCGCTGTGGATGCTACACCCGCATGTCCCGCCGCGTGCCCGCAGGACGCATGGCGGACGCGGAAGGCACGGCGCGGGGCCGGACGCAGGAAAGGCGGGCCGAAGCCCGCCTTCCAGCGCCATCCGAAGGATGGACGAGCGCTTACTGGTTGGCAGCGGCGCCGACGGTCAAACCGCTGGCGTCCACGTTGGTCACGCCCTCGATCTCGCGGGCGATCCGCGTTGCGGCATCGACCTGTGCCTGGTTCTCGACCTGGCCGCGCAGCGTCACCACGCCGTTGAGGGTATCGACGTTGATGTCGAGGCCCGACACCTCCGACTCGGCCAGCAGCGAGGACTTCACCTTGGTGGTGATCCAGGTGTCGTCGACCGGCTGGTCGGAACGCTGCCCGTCGCCCAGGCCGTCGCCCATCCGGGCGTCGCCGGTGGCATCCATCGGCGCGGGGGTCGTGCCGGTCTGGTCGGCCGGAGTGGTGGCCGGCGTCGTGTCCGCGGTGCGGTCGGCGGGGGTCTGGGTGTCGCGGTCGGCCGCACAGCCCACGGTGAGCGCGAGCGCGGACGACAGGGCGAGGGCGAGGGGAAGGCGCGGGGTCTTCATTGGCGTGCTCCTTGAATGGGGACGCCCGAAGTGTGGGGGCGCCCCTGTTCACGAGGCGTGACCGGAATGGCGCAAGTGTTAAGACCTGCTGAGCGGCGCATCCGTCGGGACGGCGGCCGGCGCCTGCCGGCAGTCCGCCACCGTTCCCGGCCGGGAGGCGGCCCCGGGGTGCGCCCCGGTGTGCGAGAGCGGGCCAGCACCCGCTTCACAAATGGGAATCAATATCATTAAAATTCACGTTCGTTGTACGCATCCCCACACTTTCCTGGAGTCCCGCATGCGCGGTACCGCTGTGCTTTGCCATCCCACCCCGCTGGCCCTCGCCGTGGCGGCCGTCCTGGCGTTTGCCGTTGGCCCGGTCCGGGCCGAGACCGCGCCCGGGGCCGACCTCGATGCCAGCCGGGTCAAGGAACTCGATGCCGTGCGCGTGATCGCCAATCCGGAGGATCCGCAGAGTTCCACCGGCTCGGCCTACGTGCTCACTCCGCGCGAGCTGGACAAGTTCGAGCGCAGCAACGTCAACAACGTGCTGCGCAGCGTGCCCGGCGTTTACACCCGCGAGGAAACCGGCGAGGGCGTGTTCCCGCGCATCAGCATCCGCGCCTCGTCGTCAGGGCGCAGCGACCGCATCTCGGTGCTGGAGGACGGCGTGCCGGCGGCGATGGCGCCCTATGCCAACACCTCGGCGTACTTCTTCCCCAACATCGGCCGCATGGCCAGCGTCGAGGTGCTGAAGGGGCCGGAGGTACTGCTGCACGGGCCGCATACCACCTCGGGCGTGATCAACCTGCTGTCCACGCCGATTCCAGGCAGCGCGCAGGGCCAGCTGAAGGCCGAACTGGGTTCGTTCGACACCCGCAAGCTGCATGCGCACTACGGCACCACCGCCGGGCAATGGGGCTTCGGGCTGGAGACCTACCAGAACCGCGGCGACGGCTTCCACGAGATCGACCGCTCGCAGCTGGGCGCCGGCCACGACATCGACGAGTATGTCGGCAAGCTGCGCTGGAGCAGCGCGCCCGAAGCGCGCTACTCGCAGCAGGTGGACCTCAAGCTGCAGTACGCCGAGGAAACCGCGCGCGTCAGCTATCTCGGCCTCACGGATGCCGACTTCCGGGCCAATCCCGACCGCCGCTACGGCCTGAGCGAACGCGAGCGCATGGACCGCGGCCGCAAGGGCGCCAGCCTGCAGCACCAGATCGGTTTCACCGACAGCACCTGGCTTACCACCACCGCCTACCTGGTCGATACCTACCGCTATTACGACCGCCTCAACCAGGTCAACGGCGTGAGCCTGGGCGGCATCACCGACATCGTCAACGGCGGCGGTGCGGACGCGGCGCTGCTGCAGGGCATCCTCGACGGCACCACCGACACCACCCATCCCAACGGCGTGCGCTACGGCCATAACCACCAGGCTTTCGTGTCGAAGGGGCTGAAGGTGGAACTCGAGCACGGCTTCGCCACTGGCGATGTGCAGCACACGCTGACCACCGGCCTGCGCTATCACGAAGACACCACGAAGAACGTCGACAAGGGCCGCTCCAACAGCTACTACGCCCAGGTCAACGGCAGCCTGGTGCACCTGCGCACCGATTTCGTCACCCCGCAGCGTGGCGATGCCGAGGCGTGGTCGGCCTGGGTCGCCGACCGCATCCAGTTCGGCGACTGGAGCCTGCTGCCGATCGTGCGCCACGAGCGCATCCGCACCCGTGCCAACCTCGCCACGGACGCCACCCCGACGCAGGTCGCCGCGCGCGCCGCCAACAGCATCGACAAGACCACGGCGGGACTCGGCGCAAACTACGCCATCGACGCCAACTGGACCGTCCTGGGCGGTGTGCACCAGGGCTTTGCGCCTCCGGGCAACGGGTCGCCGCAGGGCACCCGCGGCGAGGAAAGCACCAACTTCGAGGGCGGCGTGCGCTACCGCAACGGCGGCTTCGGAGTGGACGCGATCGGTTTCCTCACCGACTACAAGAATGCGATGCGCACCTGCCTGGTCGCCAATCCCTGTTCCGGCGATGTGGTGACCGGTACCGAGCAGACCGGCTCCAAGGAGGTCTACGGCCTCGAGCTGGGCCTGTTCGCCCAGCTGTACGGCAACGGCGCGATCAGCGTGCCGCTGCGACTGGCCTACACCTGGACCGACGGCGAGTACACCCGCGATTCCGATACCGGCAGCGTGCTAGACGGCGACGTGATCGAGTACACGCCCAAGAACATCGGCCAGCTGCAACTGGGCGTGGAAGGCGCCGGTGGCTGGAACGCCTATGCCGCGCTCAGCTACTCCGATGGTGCCTGGACCACCAACACCGCCGGTCGCGCGGGCGTGGACAACCGTTACCAGCGCACCCAGAGCCTGTTCACGGTGGACCTTGCCGCCGCCTACCCGCTGTCGCCGACCGCCGAGGTCTATGCCCGCGTCGACAACGTGCTCGACGAGCGCAGGATCACCCACCGCGGCGCCGACGGCGCACGCGGCAATGCGCCACGCAGCTACGGGCTGGGGCTGCGGCTGAAGTTCTGAGCCGGCCAGGCAGCGACAGGCCGGATACGGGAGGGGCGGGTCCGACTCTGCGAGTACCGGACCTGCCCCTCCTGCGTTGTCTCCCGCGGCCTCGCCCGCCAGGCCCGTGGCCGTGGCGCCAGCAGGCAGTCTGCAAAGGGTGGAACCGCGCAGGCCACGCTTCCGACCCGCGCAACCCGCATGCGCGGATGCCGGCACCGCGGTGGCAACACTGACCTCAGGCGCCCCCCTGCCGCTTCTCGGCCTTGTCGCCCTCGCCGGGGTTGGAGAGCTTTCCGGGATGGGCGTCCTCGCGCTTGGGCGGCGGTGTCTGTTGCTGGCGGGACTTCTGCATGCTGTCGGGAGTCTGGGGCGTGCCCATGGCGCTGCTCCGGGAGAACGGGTGTGGAGCACAGCCTGCACCCGGGCCGGTCACGCGTGCGTGCAGGAGGTCCCTTCCGCCCGTACATGGGTGGGCAGCGCCCGCCGTCGCGCTGTCCTGGCACGTGGCTCGAACGTCTCGTCGCAGGACACGCTGCCAGCGGGCGCGGAACCGGCCCGGGATTCGCGGAATCCAGGACCGGACCGTGCTTGCCGGACCAGGGCGGCGTCATGGGCGGTCCTTGGCATCTGCTTGCGGCGACGTGGGAAGGGTTCCATTGCGATCATCGGTCGGCAACGTATCCGACTATCGTGCCCACGGGCCGCCCCAGCTCGAACGCCATGGAACGGAAATCGATCGTCCAGTGATCGAACTGGTCCAGCACGTCGTCGCCGAGGACACCGAAGTTGGGCGCTTCGGCATCCGGTCCGTCATCCACCACCACGGACAGGTCGGCCAGCGTCGCCCGTCTGCCGGCAATGGACAGGATTGCGGAGGGCATCCGGGCGGAACGGCGCGTGCGTGCACCGCCCGCGCCGGCCAGCTTCTCCTCGTGGTGGGCGAGCCCGTCGACGAGTCGCGCGTGGCGCCCGGCGAAGCGGGTGGTGAGGAACGACGCGGGCGCGCCGGTATCCAGATGCAGCGCGGTGGCCACGTCCTCGACCAGCACATCGACGTACAGCGCGCTGCCGACGACGCGAAGGTTGTCGGGCGTCGGCGCGACCGGTACCTGCGGTTCGGGCACCACCCGGCCATCGCGCTCGAAACGGATACGCCCCAGCTCGCGCAGCACCGGAAAACCGATGATCGCCCCGATCGAGTAGCCGCCGGGCACGGGGAACTCCAGTTGCCCGTCGTCCATCACGAGGAAGGCGACATCGCGCAGGGACAGCCCGGCGAACTCCACCGAGTCCGCGACGCCGATGCGGGTGGGCACGCCGTCGCGGGTGGAGCTGTCGATGGTGGCCGAGCCGGCCAGCAGCCGCAGGCCCAGGCGCTCGGCGATGGTGCGCGACACCACCGACAGCCCGGCCCCGGTGTCGAGGACGGCGTCCTGGACGCGGCCATTCACGGTCACCGCCGCCCGGCGCAGGCCGACCTTGTCCTTCGCGCTCCGCACGGCCGTGGGAACGTAGGACGTCACCGCCTGGGGCGGGGCGGAGGACAATGCGCCGGCGAGCGCCGCCATGCGTGCAGCGCCTTCGAGTGTCGACCGTGGGGCATCCTGGCGTTGCAGCACTTCGATCCAGCGGGTGGTCGCGACGTGCGCGTCGGCGTACCTGCGGTCGGCGAAGGCCGCATCGGCCAGCACCGACCAGGCCTGGGCCAGCGCCGCCGGATCCGCCTGTCCGCTGTCGATGATGGCCGTGGCCAGGCCGATCGCCTCGTCCGTGCGCAAGCGTGCGGCGGCGCTGCGTGCCCTCGCCACGTCGCGCCAGGTCCCGTCCACGCTTCCTGCGTGCCGCTCCATGGCGAACACATCGCCTGCGGCGGCATCCTGCAGCAGCAATTCGGGGTGGGGTGGGTCGTCCGGGGCGGCAAGCGGAGGCGATGCCGGCGCGCCGGCCACGACAAGCCACAGCGCGATTGTCGCCATGCCCAGGAGGCTGCCGCGGAAGGGACGAGGGACAGGTCGCATGCTATAGTCTCTCAACAAGAAATTATTGTTAAACAGAAACTACTATGCGCCACGCAGACAATGCAAGCGACGTCGCCCGATTCGCGCGGGTGTTGCGATGGGTCTCGATGGCCGCGGGCGGGTTCTACGTGGCGTCCACCCTGATGGCCCTGCTCGCATGGTCCGGCTGGGGCAGCCGGCTCGTTTCCGCGACGCTCGACACCGCCGGACTGCCCCCCGCTTGGGCGGCGGGGATCGCCGCACTGCTGGCTGCACTCACCGCTGCCGCCATGTGGCAGCTCGCGCAGATGCTGGCCAGGATCGGGAGCGGCCAGGTGTTCTCGGCCGAAGTCATCAGGCGCTTCCGGAGCTTCTGCCTGCTCTTCCTCCTGGTGCTGCTCGTGCGCAGCGTTCTGCCCGCTGCCGTCGCGCTCCTGCTCGCGCTCCAGGCCGGCGCCGGGCCTGTCCGCCTGGCGTTCGATGGCGGCGAGATCATCACGCTGGTGATCGCCGCGCTCCTCTATTTCGTCGCGCGCCTGTTCGAGCATGCCGCGCGCTGGGAAGACGACAGCCGCAGCATCGTCTAGGAGGCGCAATGGGAATCGTCGTACGTCTGGACGTGATGCTGGCGCTCCGCAAGGTGCGCTCGAAGGATCTGGCGCGGCAGATCGGAATCACCGAGTCGAACCTCTCCCTGCTCAAGTCCGGCAAGGTGCGGGGCGTGCGCTTCGAGACGCTGGCGGCGATCTGCCGGCATCTGCAGTGCCAGCCGGGCGATCTTCTGGCGTTCGATGCGGACACCACGGACGACTGAGCCTGCGGCGCACGTGTCGCGAGCCGCTTGCCGGGGCGCCCGTGCGACCGGCCGATCCGGTCGCCCTGATCGCCGCTGCACCCGCGAAGGGAGCGCACGCGCCGGCCGGATGCCGCTGCGTCACCCGCGGCTCCCGCCTCGCATCCCTGGCCCGGTCGCGCGCCTCACGGGATGCGGAGAAGACCGCCGTCGACGCCTGTCCTTCCGGCATGGATGGCGCCGGCGCCGCGCGGAAAGGCGACCTGTCGCCTGCGAAAGTCCTGGCGCCTCCGCAGCACCTCAGGCCTGGTGCGCGGTGCGCGCCACCAGCGCGCCGACGTACGCCTGCAGCGAGGTGGTGCCCCGCTCCACCTGCGATGGATCCGCGAAGCCGCCGTCGAGCGTCGCCGCCGTCATCGCCGCGTACGAGGCCGCCGCCGGGCGCGAGAACCCGAGCGCCTCGAACGAGGACTGCCACTGTTCGCGTGGGGTGACGACCACCCTGACGGGCCGTCCCAGCGCGGTGGCGAAGGCGCTGGCGACATCGGTGGGCGTGTAGCGCTGCGGACCTTCCACTTCGTGGATGCCGACATCGTCCGGGGCCGAGGTGATGAGCCGCGCAGCGACCCGGCCAAGATCGCCCGGGGCCACCATCGGCAGCGGGAAGTCGGCCGGGTAGAGCGTGTGCACCACACCCTCGGACCGGGCCGTGTCGAGCGACGCGTCCCAGTTGCTCATGTAGTAGGCGCCGCGGACGATGGCGGCGGGGACGTCCAGCTCCATCAGTCCCTGCTCGAGTTCGTGGAGCACGTTGAGATCGCCTTCGCCGTCGCCCGGCCGCGCGCCGCCCGTCGACTGCGCCACCACCTTGTCCAGGTCCGCTCCGCGTACGGCCTCGAGGATGGACCGCACCGTCCGCCGCTCCTCCGCGACGGTGTCGCTCGCCGGGTCGGCAGGCGGGTTGAGGAGGAAGGCGCGATCGCCGCTGCGAAGCACCTCGCACAGCTGGCGGGCGTCGCCGACGTCGGCAATGGCGACCCTGGCGCCCAGCGCTTCCAGCCCGGCGCGCGCTTCGGGGCGATGGGTGACGACGGTGACGGGCCGGTTCCGCTCGAGCAGGGCCCGGGTCAGTGCGGAGCCCACGTGGCCGGTACCGCCGAGAACGATGTCCATGATGGTTCCCTCCCTTGAAGCGATCGACGGCCGCTGCGGCATTGCGACCTGACGCGGCGCCACATGCGTACCGGGCAGCAATGCCGGATGCGCGCGGCAACGTGGCACGTACCACGTTCGGCCTGCGTCGCCCGGATGCGCAATTTCCATCAAGCCGGGCACCCTGCCTTCAGCGGCGATGCGTGGCGGTCGTCATTCCAGCATCCGCGACCGGATAGCGGCGACTCAGCCGGTCGCCTCGGCGAATGCACGCTGCGCAGGCCAGCCGGCTCCGGCTGCGGGTAACGGAATGCCGGCGATCGGAACCGTCGATCGGCATGCAAGTGTTCGTGCGCTGCGCCATGGCACGTCCGGTCCGTGCGCAGGCCTGCGTCCGTCGCGGGCAAGCGACATCCGCCCGTGCACGAGCCGGCTTGGGGTGTGGGCGGCAACCCTTCCTTCGACGCGGGCGGCGCGTGGTCGCGCGCAAGCGGGCATCGCACTGCGCCGGCTGAAGATGGCTTTGCGACGCGGGCGGACCGGCGAAACCCGGCCGCCGGGATCGCATGCAACGGCCGAATGCGGCGAGTACCGCGTGCGGTCGTCGCCCAGACTGCGTGCTCCTCCTCACGGGACACAGACATGGCAGCACAGGCACTGGCCGGCAAGACGGCGGTCGTCACCGGCGCGAGTTCGGGGATCGGTCGCGCGGCGGCACTGCGGTTCGCGCGCGAAGGCGCGCAGCTGGTCGTGAGCGGCCGCCGTGCCGATGCCCTGGCCCAACTGGTCGACGAGATCGAACGCGCCGGCGGCGAGGCGGTCGCCTGCGCTGGCGACGTTCGCGACGAGTCGCACAACGAAGCGCTCGTCGATACCGCGCTGGCGCGCTTCGGACGCATCGACATCGGCTTCAACAACGCCGGTGGCACAGGCGCCATGGGGCCGGCGAGCGGAATGTCGCTGGCCGACTGGCGGGAGACCATCGAGTCCAACCTGACCTCGGCGTTCCTCGGTGCGCGGCGGCAGATGAGCGTCATGCAGGAAGCAGGCCGCGGTTCGATCATCCTCACCTCGAGTTTCGTCGGGCACACCGCGGGCATGCCCGGTACCGCCGCCTACGCGGCTGCCAAGGCCGGCGTGATCGGCCTGGTCCAGGTGCTCGCAGTCGAGGGTGGACAGCACGGAGTGCGTGTCAACGCGCTGCTGCCAGGCGGCACGGAGACGCCTGGCGCACGCGACTTCATCGAAGACCCTGCATCGCGCGAGTTCGTCGAACGGATGCACGCCCTCAAGCGCATCGCCGACCCGGACGAGATCGCCGCGGCCGCGCTCTTCCTCGCCTCGGACGCCGCCAGCTTCGTGACCGGCAGTGCGATGCGCGTGGATGGCGGGGTGTCGGTCAACCGGACATGAGGAACCAGCCCGCGCGCCATGCCGTCGCGGGCAGGTTCGAGAGTGTCCCCGGCACCTTTCCCTTCTGGCCGGTCAGAACCGCTCCGCGTCCTCCGGAAGCGTCCAGACCGGCCCGGTCAGGCCGTGGCGCCGGAACATGTCGGAGGCCTCGCGCACCGACCATTTCCTCCAGTCCACGTCCGCATGGCGTCCGTACCACTCCCCGGCAAACGTCCACACCTGTTCGACCGGGCGGACGTCGCCCTTCGCGATTCCGCTGGCGGCGCACCATGCGTCCACCTGCGGTTCGTTGCGGAAGAACAGCATGATCGAGCAGGTGTGGATCACGTTGTCCCAGGCGTTCCGCATCGGGACCGGGAAATGGACGACGAAGTCCTTGTCCAGCAAGGTGCCGTTCTCGACCCGGATGGCCACGTGCTCGTCGATGGCGCCAATCCGCGACTCGATGGTCGCCGTCCCGCCCGCCAGGTGCGCCAGGCCCAGCGAACACCATGCGCAGTTTCCCCACCATGCGCGCGGACCGGACCTGACCACGCAGGTGGTGGGCGCCGCGGAGAACGGATGGACCACCAAGATCTCGTCCGAGCGCGGATGCAGCACGGCACCGTGGTACTCGGCCAGCGCCCTCAACCCTTTGCGCGCCGCGGCTTGGTCGCAATGGAAACGGCAAGCCAGCTCGCGGACCGTGGGAGGGCGCTGGTGCTCCAGGAAGCAGGAGACGACCGCTTCGTGCAGGGTGGAATTGTCCATGCGGTATCCGGGAACACAGGACGGGCGCCGGCGCGTGTAGCGAAGCGCGTCGTCCGGCGATTCTACTGCGGCGTACTTTCGCCGGTCCGGCGAGGGGACGTCGCTCCGCACCTTGTTTCCCTTTCGCTCCGGATCGCAGTCCGGACATCGGCCGCGGGCAGGGGCGGGAAGCAAATGTCCCCGACACCATTCTTTCCCTTCTTGTCTACATGCGCCGGACGAGGCGAAGCCCTCACGCTCGTGGAAAGGCGAGCATCTCGTTGTCGGTCGCGTTCTCCGAGGACCTGCCTGCCTGTGACCGGACGTGCCGGCGGCTGGCGGGCCAGTCTGTCGATCCGCGTTCTTGCCGTTCGT
The DNA here is from genome assembly GCA_023444765.1 of Pseudomonadota bacterium. Classification (GTDB taxonomy): domain Bacteria; phylum Pseudomonadota; class Gammaproteobacteria; order Xanthomonadales; family Xanthomonadaceae; genus Luteimonas. Next base: position 28,170 of record JAEXLY010000107.1, read on the forward strand.
CGAGCCAGCGAGGGTGCGCCGTGCGCGCCGCTTCCCGGACCGGAGACTGCCCATGCTCAGCCTGCCATGCATCGTCGAACGCGGCGCCACGCCCTACGTCGCGCTCAGGAAGGACGTCACCCTGCCGTTCGACGACGAGATTCCCGCCATCCTCGCCCAGCTGTCCGCCTACCTCGCGCAGCGGGGGCTGTCGGCGACGGGGCCCGTGTTCTTCAAGCACAACGTGGTCGACATGCCGTACCTGCAGATGGAGTTCGGCGTGCCGCTGGCGCATCCGGTGGAGGCGGGAGGCGAGTTCACCAGCGGCGTGCTCCCGGCTGGCCGCCACGCCGAGATCACCTACACCGGCCCCTACGACGACCTGATCACCGTCAACGCGGTGCTGATCGGCTGGGCGCGCCACGCCGGCCTGGTGTTCGACAGCCGGCAACAGCCGGATGGCGAGTGGTTCGCGCACCGTTCCGAGATATTGCACAACAGCCCGGCCGAGGAGCCTGATCCCACTAAGCTGCGCACCACGGTGACGATCAAGCTGCGGGATCCCTAGATGTGCGACCACGGGGAGGCGACAGGCTTCCCGACGTTCCGGCAAGACCTGGTTGTGCACGGGCGTTCTTCGGTCGCACGCTTCGGTGGGCATGTTCGAACATCCGCAGATGCCGCGGGCCGTTGGCGGACCTCACTCCACCTGAAGTTCTGGCGGCGCCGCGCTGGCAGTGGGTCGCTCCAGTGTCGCCCGGCCGTAACGCTCCTGCAGCGGCCGTTGCGCGATCCAGTCGCCGAGCAGCGCGAAGTAGCCCTCGGAGTGGCGCAGGAACGTGCGCGCGCCGCCGCTTTCCACATACTCCAGCATGCCGTGGTCGGCGTCGGGGAACACGGCCAGGTCGATGGGTCTTGCCTTCGCCTGCAGCATGCGGATGCGGCGCAATGTCTCCGTCGGCGGGGCTTCCAGGTCCTCCGCCGCGACGATCCACAACTGCGGCGCATCCAGCCCCTCCAGCACCGCAAGCGGCTCGTAGTCCCAGGTGGTGCCGCGGTCATGCCGTGCCGCCAGGCGACGCACGATCCACTGCGGCGCCCAGCCCGGGATCCCCAGCACCTGGCCGGAGAACTCGCCGCGCACATCCCCGAACCACGGCTCATGGCCGTACCGGGCGCGCACCGCCGCCAGTTCGTCGAAGCCGCGGGTGAAGCCCGAGGCCATCAGCATCGCGGTGGCATCGGTGACCTCGCGCGAGCGCGCCACGACGTCTTCGCCATGACCCTTCGCGCGCAGGTCGTTGGCCACCTGCTCGCGGTCTTCGGCCAGTGGGCTCTCGGCCAGGCCGAACAGCGCGACCGCGAAATCGGCCCGCGAGCGTGAGGCGGCCAGCGGTGCGACCCACCCGCCCTGGCTGCCGCCGACATAGCCGGTGCGCGCGAATGCATCCGGCCGCATCCGCCGCGCTGTCTCCATCGCCGCGACTGCATCGCCAGCCAGCGCATCGAAATCCTGGGTGTAGTGGCCATCGGAGCCGCCGGTGCCGCGCTTGTCGTAGACGAGTACGGCCACACCCTGCGCGGGCAGCAGGTACTGCAGGTGATTGGTGTCGAGCGCCGAGTAGTCTTCGGAGCCGTGCACCAGCACCGCCAACGGCACCGGCCCGTCGGCCTGCGCCGGAAGCACCAGCCGTCCACGCAGCGACAGGCCATCGCTGTCGAAGCGGATGTCCTCGGACGCCAGTTCCAGCCTGCGTGCGGGCTGGGGCATGACGTCGCCGTTCGCGAATGCGACGCCGCCGTCGCTGCAGGTGCCGAAGCTCGCGCGCGCAGCCACTGGCCCGTCCGCTCGCCAGCCCTCGGGCGCTCCGGTGTCCACGTTGGGGCCGTCCGGGCGGAACAGGCCGCTCCGGCCGTCGGGCAGCCGGTAGCGAATCGCGCCGGTGGTGGTGGACGTCAGCACGAAGACCTCGCCGCGCGCGTCCTGCCAAGCCCCCGCGTGACAGGCGAACTCGGACAGCACGTGTTCCGGTTCGGACCGGCAGGCCGAGAGCGTGAGCAGTGCCAGCACGGCACCGGCAGCGCAGAAGCGCGATGGGAAGCGGAACGACGTCATGGGCGAATCCGGCTGGTGGACCGCCACGAGTGTGCAGCGCCAACGGTCGCGGCCGTCAGTGCCGGAAGTCCGCATGGGCGCGCCGCGATGACGCGCATCGGTCCTGTCCTCGCCGGGCCTCACTGCCCGTGCACCGGCTTTGGGGTGTCAAGGACCACCGCGCGGACAGGGAACGTCCCCGGCACCTTGTCATCGTGGGATACGCCGGCTCCTGTCGTTCGTGTCGCGGACTGCCGCCAGGATGGCATCGAGCCTTGCCCGGTCCAGCATCCGGCCACGCAGGACAACGGCATCGATCGCGCGCGTGTTGCCGATGGCGTCCAGCGGATTGGCGCCCAGCAGGACCATGTCGGCGCGGTAGCCGGGTGCGAGCTTGCCGGCCTTGTGGTCCATCCGCTCCGCCGGTGCGACGGTCGCCGCGCGCAGGGCCTGCGCGGGGGTCATGCCCGCGGCAACCAGGGACTCGAGTTCGTCGTGCAGGGAGAACCCGGGAACCACGCCCGCGGTGTTCGCGTCGGTGCCCGCCATCACCCGCACGCCCCTGTCGCGCATGGCCTGGAGCACGATGTGGTGCGCCTGCGCGAACGTCGTCCAGTAGGCCGCATGCGCCTCGCGTTCCTCCGCACTGGCGTCCGCGCCCACCTCATAGGCGTTGTGGCCCGGCAGCCAGCCCTTCGACAGCGGCGTGCCTTCCACCAGGCCGGGGTTTGCGTACGCCAGTTCGATCCCGGCGATGACGTCGGCAGGCGCGAGCTTCTGCCGCGGGATGCTGTCGATCAGCCACAGCGAGGACACCACGGCGATATCGTGCCCGGCCAGCTTCGCTGCCACCTCGTCACTGCGCCGCTCGACGAAGGCCAGGAATTCCTCGCGCCTGCTGTTGCCGAAGTAGCCGAACTCCGCGTCCAGCGCCTTCACGATCTCCTCGATGTGGGCCAGCTCGCCCTGCTGCGACGCCCACAGCGTGTCCAGCGACACGGTGATCGGCAGGTGCCCCACCACCGGCATGCCGGACTGCGCCGCCGCGCGCCCGACCTCGCCGTACGCTTCCGCATCCAGCAGGCTGCCCAGCTTGACCGCGTCGTAACCCCGCGCTGACAGCGAGGCGACCGTGGCGGCGGCATCGCCCGGCCGGCGCACGTTGATGCGTTGCCGGGTCCAGCGCTGGAAGTGCCCTGCCAGCCAGCCGTGGCTTTCCAGCTTCTCCGATGCCACGAACAGCGTCGGCCCCAGGCGTCCGTCCCCGATCTGCTGGCGCCAGGCCAGGTGGTCCGCGTTCCCGCTCATCTCGCGGATGCCCGTCACTCCGGTCGCCACATAGACCAGCAGGTCGTTCGGGCTCTGCTTCAGGTGGACATGCGCATCGACCAGGCCCGGGATCAGGTAGCGGCCACCGCCATCGACGATGTCCGCGTGCTCCGGGATCCCGACCGCATCACCGACGGCCAGGATGCCGCTGCCATCGAACAGGACGGTGTGGCCCGGCAGCATCGCCTCGCCATCGGCGGACAGCACATGCACGTTGGTGACGGCAGCCAGCCGTGCCGGGACAGCAAAGGCCGCGGGATCGACCTCCGGCGTGCGGGCGCCCGCGAAACGGTCGAGCTGGAACTCGACCCAGAACAGCGCGGCCGCGGCCAACGCGACCGCGAGGACCAGCAGACGCAGGCTCCATTTCAGGATCGACGAGGCGATGGCCATCCGATTCCTCCGTTGATGGTGCCGGCCTGGAGTCCGCTTCTCCAGACCAGCCTGGCGACCCTTCCCCTCGACCCGCCCGCGTGCCGGCATCGGAACGTCCCGGACAGTATGCGCGGGTGAAAACGTCCCTGGCACCACGCCCCGCCAGCCTTCGGGCCGGGGCGGGGGATTCAGGTGGCACGCTGTTCGACGATCAACTCCTTCTCCGCAACAACCAGGCTGGCCTGCTGCAGAAGCGCCGGCGTGGGTTCCTGCCCATCCGGTGCGGCGACCATCGCCCACAGGTTGCGGCCGATCTGCACGGGCGTCATCACCACGCCGACCGGCAGGCTCCACCACCCCAGCGACATCGAGAAACCGATGCCACGCAACTGGGCCTTGATGCCGCACAGGCGGCACGAGATCTGCAGCCGCGTGCTGAAGTGGCTCAGCACCACGAACGACCAGATCCGGTACGAGCGCCGGACCTCCACCGGGCCGGGACCGCCGCACATCCCGCAGCGGCCGGACAGGATCTTCAATGCCTCCAGGCGGACCTCGGCAGCCGGAACCTGGCGCGACCGCGGGATCAGGGGTCCGTACCGTGCGCATTCGTCGCAGCAGTAGTGGAACCCGTCCTGCCGCACGCCGGACAGCGGGATCCAGTAGCCACAGCGATCGCATCGGTCCAGCATCGGCAACAAGGCGGCCAGCGAAGGGGAGGACCGATTAAAGCAGATCGGCTTCTTCCGTTCCCTCGTCGTCCGCGATGTCAGTCAGGCGCGAATGGGTGGTGCAGCTGGCCCTGAGGATTCCGCATCTGCCGTGCCGGCTTCGCGAACGAGGGAGGAAAAATGTCCCTGACACCTCTTCTCCCGTCCGCAAGGATCGGGGTCAAGAATTCCCTTCATCGTCCGATAGGTGTACTGATGGCCACGGTCGGCCGGCCGCGGCGGCCGGAATGACGCGTGTCCCCGTCTGGCCGCTTTCACTGTGCGACGGGTAGGGGCAGCCTCGTGGCCGTTCTTGTCATGGAGCCGGACTCATGCCAGCACGGGAAGCGGGAAGGGCGCAGGACGAGATGGCGCTGGATCAGGCCGGCGCACGTCGATGGCTGTCCAGCTCGCTTGCGTGGGCATTGGCCTTGCTGCTGCTGGGCCTGCTGGCCACTGCGGCAATCGCGTATTACGAGTGGACGCAGCAGCAGCGGCGATCCGAGCTGATGCAGCAGGCCCTGGCTGCCGCGGCGCAGTCGCGCATGCGCCAGCCGCTGCAGGGGGCGGCGATGGTGCTGCGCTCGATGCAGACCGTGTTCCTGTCCAGCGAGGGCATGGGTCAGCAGGAGTTCGCCCACTACCAGCAGAACCTGCGCCCGCACGAGCTGGCACAGGGTTATGTGCTCACCGGATTCGCGCGGCGCCAGGCCAGCGCCGACGACCCGGGCCCGGACGTGTACCGCTACCAGTTCGTGGCGCCGCTGGACGGAAACCAGGTCATGCTCGGCTTCGATGTCAGTCGGCAGCCGGAGAACCTGCGGGCGCTGCACCTGGCGCGCGACCGCGACCTGCCGACCGCGTCGGCACCATTCAAGCTGCGGCAGTTCCAGGATGGGGCGGACAGCGCGCTGGGCATCACCGTGCGCCTGCCGGTCTATTCCCACGGCGCGGTTCCGCAGACGGTGGCCGAACGCCGTGCGCGCGAGATCGGTGCGCTGGCGGTCAGCCTGCGGCTGCAGCCGATGATCACCCGGGCGCTGGAAGGCCGGGTGCTGGAACACATGCACGTGCATATCCGCGATCTGGACGCGCCGCCGGGCCAGGACCTGGTCTTCGCCTCCGCGCAGCCGGACCCGGCCCGCGCGCAGCAGGTGCGCCAGATGGATTTCGGCGGCCGCCGCTGGGAGATGCGCCTGTGGCCGCGCCAGGACACTGCCCAATGGGGGCCGCTTTACGCGATCCTCGTCGCCGGCGCCACGATCAGCGTGCTGCTGGCGCTGCTGCTGTGGTCGCAGATGACCACCCGGCAGCGGGCGGTGGAACTGGGGCGGCGGATGAGCGTGCGCTTCGGCGAAAGCGAAGCGCGCTTCCGCACCCTCAACGAATTGCTGCCGGCGCTGGTGCTGCTGGCCAACGGCGATGGCAGCCGGATCACCTACGCCAACCAGGCCTCCCGCGAGTTGCTGGGCGATGTGGCCGGGCTGCCCCTGCGCGCGCTGTTCGCCAGCGCCCGCGCCTGCGAGGACGCCATCGCCATGGCCACGAGCGGCGACGGCTGGCGCAGCCAGGAGGTGATGCTGGCCCCGCCAGGCAGTGCGCCGTTGTGGATCAGTGCGTCGCTGGCGCAAGTGGACGTGGAGGGCATTCCGCACCTGCTGATGGTCGCCACCGACACCAGTGCGCAGCGCGCGATGACCGAGCGCCTGCATTACCAGGCCACGCACGATGAGCTGACCGGGCTGCTCAACCGGCGTGAGTTCGAGCGGCTGCTGCGGGAAGCGCTGGCCGGTCATGCCGGTGCCGTGGCGCCGTTCGCGCTGCTGTACTTCGACCTGGACCAGTTCAAGCTGATCAACGATCTGTCCGGGCACGCGGCGGGCGACCAGCTGCTGGTGCAACTGGTGCGGGCGATGCGCGCCGATCTCGGCCCCGGCAGCATCCTTGCCCGGCTGGGCGGAGACGAGTTCGGCGTGTTGGCCCCCGGCGTGGACCTGGCGCAGGCCGAAGCGCTGGCCGAGCGCATCCGCCGCAGCATCGAGCGGTACATCTTCCGCTGGCACGAACGCACCTATACGCTCAGCGCCAGCATCGGCCTGGTCATGGTCGAGTGCAAGGGCAGCACGCTCAAGGACCTGCTGGCCTGGGCCGACAGCGCGTGCTACCAGGCCAAGGAGCGCGGGCGCAACCGCGTCTGCACGTATCGCGACGATGCCGCCAGCACCCACCGCATCGGGGAGATGGAGTGGGCCAACCGCCTGCGCGGGGCGCTGGAGCAGGGGCACCTGCTGCTCGACTACCAGGAGCTGGTGGCCCTGGACCCGGCGGCGGGCGAGGGGGTGTACGTGGAACTGCTGCTGCGCATGCGCGACGCCACTGGCGGCGTGATCCTGCCCGGGGCGTTCATCGCCGCCGCCGAGCGCTACGGGCTGATGCCGGCCGTGGACCGCTGGGTGATCCGGACCGCGCTGGCAAACTTCTCGCAGCTGCACCCGAGCGGCGCACAGCTGCACAGCTGTTCGATCAACCTGTCCGGCGCCAGCGTCGAGGACGACGGCCTGGCGGACTTCATCCTTGATGCGGTCGCCGCGTTCGGGGTGCAGCCGCAGCGACTATGTTTCGAGATCACCGAAACTGTGGCGGTGCGCGATCTGCAGCGCGTCGCGCAGGTGATCGAACGCCTGCGCGCGGCCGGGTGCCGGATCGCGCTGGACGATTTCGGTGCCGGCATGTCCTCGTTCGGTTACCTCAAGAACCTGCCCGTGGACAGCATCAAGATCGACGGCAGCTTCGTGCGCGACCTGGGGCGCGACCCGATCAGCCGCATCATCATCGACGCGGTGACCCGGATCGGGCATGCGCGCCAGCTGCAGGTGATCGCCGAATGGGTGGAGGAGGAGAGCGTGCTGTCGGTGCTGCGCGAGCTCGGCGTGGACTACGCGCAGGGCTTCCTGGTGCATCGGCCCGAGCGGGTGGTGTTCCAGCGCTAGGCCATTGGATCCTGGGTGGCGGGAAGGACGGACAGTCGAACCCCGATCCGTGCTCAGCTCCAGGATGGATGGTTCTGAAACCATTTCCCACTTCCCTCCGTCCCGGGGACTCGGTGATATCTCCCTATACTCGGGGCAGGCCATCAACCGAAGGATCCGAGCATGACCGATCGCAGCCGTCGAGACCTCCTCGTCGCCGCCACCGCCCTGGCGGTCGGCGCAGCCGCCACAGGCTCCCGCGCGGCCACATCGACGCCCGCGAACAAGGCATCGTTCCCGCCGGTCGTCCACCACGTGTTTTTCTGGCTGAAGAATCCGGATTCCCAGGAAGATCTTGCGAAGCTGCTGGCCGGATTGCGCACGCTGGCGGGCATCGACACGGTGCGGGGCATCCACATAGGCGTGCCGGCGGATACCGAGCAGCGCGGCGTCGTCGACGGCAGCTACAGCGCCTCGGAGATCCTGTTCTTCGACGATGTGGCCGGGCAGGACGCGTACCAGGTCCATCCCATCCACAAGCAGTTCGTCGCCGACTGCGAGCACCTGTGGGAGCGCGTGGTGGTGTATGACGTGATGGCTGTCGCGCCGTAACACATTCGCTCGCGAAAAAGCGGCAGTGCCAGCGTCCACGAGGCCGGGCCGACGCCGGTACCACGATCAGGCGGATCGAAACCCGTCGACATGAAGACCGAGCGATCCTTTCGTCTGACGGCAGCATGCGCCACGTTGGCCATTCATGGTGTGCTGCTGGCGCTGCTTGCGCGGCCGATGCTCCAGATGCCGGAGCCGAGGACGGCTGCCCACGAAGCCGGGCTGCAGATTGTCTGGATACCGAGGGAGACGGCGAACCGACGCGTCATTGTGGCGGTCGAGCCGCGCGCGCCGACAGAGGCAAGCACGTTTGCGTCTCCGGACAGCGAAACGATCGAGACCGCAAGGATCGACAGCGCCGCCGGGATGCCGCTGGATCTGCCTGTGCCTCTCCCTGGATCCAATCAACCCGCACTGCGCCTCTCCCCACCGCCCGTGGCCATGGAGTTCAACGATGACCTGATGGGCAAAGGCCGCGCAACGGAACCAACGCAGCCCGACCGGATGAACCTGCGGCTTGTCGACAGGTCATTCGGCGGAACGCTGCAGAGAATGGCCAGGAACCGCACCTGCGGCGATCTTCGAGCCGCATTGCAGCAGCGTCCCGAGAGCACAGTGGCAATTCTCCAGACGATGACTCGACTTGGTTGCTAGGCGGGGCAGTTCACGCGCGGGAGGAAGACCGCCTCGTCCGGATAGCGCACGAGGGCAGATCCGGTCCCCAGAAGTGATCCTGACCCCCCCTCTTCAGCATGGCGGCACACGTCCAACGATGCGGCCGGCGACGCATGGTCCCAGGCACCGTTCCATCGTTTTGAGTTCCGATCCACGCTACCGCCGCCTGGCCGTCAGCAGGACCACGCCGATGCCCCCCAGCACGAACAGGGCCGAGACGGCGGCCCTGGCGCTGATCTGCTCGCCCAGGACCAGGACGCCCAGGGCGGCGCTGATCACCGGCACCGATAGCTGCACAGAGCCGGCGCTGATCGCGGTCAAGCGTACGCGCACCCAGTACCAGATGACGTAGCCGATGCCTGAGGTCAACACGCCGGACACCAGCGCATAGACCACTCCCGTGTGGTCCAGGCTCAGGCTGCGGTACCGGAACAGCATCAGGGCCAGGGCGAGGGGAATGGCCAGCAGGAAGCTCAGCGCCGTGCCGGCCAGCGGGGACTCGCCCGGACGCCCCGACAGCGAGAACGCGCCCCAGGCGAAGCCCGCCAGCGCCATCAGCGTCGCGGCACCCGGCGGTGGGGCCGAGGCGCCCGGCGCCAGGAACGCCACCAGTCCGATGCACGCCATCAGCAGGCCGAGCCAGCTCGTCCGCTCGCCGCGGACGATGCCGTAGGAGATCATCATCAGCTGGACCGCGGCAAACAGCACCAGCGCGCCTGCACCGGTATCCATCTTGCGATACGCGTAAGTGAACGCCGCCGCATAGGTGAACAGCAGGAGCGCCGGAAGCCACCCATCCCGCAGCCGCCCCGGCCGCTGCCGCCGCAGCAGCATGATCGCCAGCAGCGTCAGCGCACCGGACACGATCCGGATCGCGGTGAACGACGCCGCATCGATCGACGTCGTATCCATCGCCATCCGCGCCAGCAGCGAATTGCCGGCGAACGCCAGCATCGCCACGCAGGTGAGCAGTGCGACCTTGCCACGCATGCCTGTGCGTTCCCCCATGAGTTGATCCGACCATACAGGGAAAACAGTGCTTCCCAGGCTGCCGACAGGTCCCGAAGGACAAGCCCTCAACCCGACCTCCGGCACGCGCTACAAGAGGAGTGCGAACAGTTCAACTTCCGCCTGAAGAACAAACCTGACCATTCTCCCCTCAGACGCTGCCCTCGCGCTCGACGACGAGGATCCTGGCCTCGCCCAAAGGATGGGCCACATGCTCCGTGCCGACAGCGGCAAAGAAGACGTCACCTGTCTCGAGGATGGTGCTGTGCTCCACGCCAGCGTCCCGGTAACGCATCTCCACCCGTCCATCGAGGACGGCGAAGACCTCCTCCCCATCGTTGATGTGCCACTTGTAGGGCCGATCTGTCCAATGGAGCCGGGTGGTGATACCGCCCATGTTGGCGATGTCTGCGGCGCCCCACGGCCGATCCGCTTTGAAGGTGCTGCCTCGGAATATCTTCATGCCGTCTCTGTCTGGTGCGTACTGCGTACATGTGAGTAAGTGGTGGCGGGCCCGACTTCGTGTCAGGAAAGTCGACTCCGACCACAGGCCCGGGAAACTGGAGCGGGCTAATTACCTCCGTCCCCTTTGTTCCTCAAGCTACTGACCTTCTCCCGGCTGGCGAGCAGATGGCACGAGAAAAGTCGACTCTGACCCCAGTTTCTCCCAGTTCCGGCGCAGACACCTTGAGGGGCAGGGGCGCGGAGAGAACCGGCATTGCAAGGTTCTTACACGCAAAAGCGATTCCCGAGGAGGCGAGCAACGCAAGAACTGCGAACGTCTTGTTCTTCTACTTCATCATTGAGGCTGAGTTGGGAGTGGTCGGGGGTCAACAAACGGATGATGCTTTGCGTTCCGTCGAAGTTGCTCGTAGAGCTGAAGTGCCAGGGCCTCAGCGCGCATTCTCCTCTCGCCGGTGAGAGGAGTGGCAAAAGACATGTCCCTGACAAGTGCGATTCTCGTGTCGCCCTTCATCTCCATCACGCGGCTGATGGCGTACCCGAGTTCCGGGTCTCCGTTGGATGATCCGATCATATAGGCTTGGAGCATCGAGAGCGCAAACGCCGATCCGCGCTCGGCCGCGAAGAAAAGTCTGTCAACGGCTTCCTTATCGCCTTGAGAGAGCAGTCGGGCATCTAGGAAGACTTGTGCCACCTCGTCTCCGCTTTCGGCGGCTAACCTCAGGAGCCCCTCCTCAGCATCAGAGTAGACACGCCACTGCTCCGCATTTGGATACCCATTGCGGTCGAGCCATCGCTGGTCCTCATGACTGTCCGCCCCGAACGGGTCGCCTTCAAGAGGCATGCGCTCACGTGTCTTTGGAACGTCTGTGAATGGGCTTAAAGATTCTTTGGTCTGCGTAATCGAGCGCACAGTCGAAGATGAATCCGGCTCCCCTTCAGGAACAGCGGGCGCTTCCGATGATGCCGGGAGACCCTGTACGTGGGGCTTGCCCAATGCAGAGTCGGTCTCGCGTTTACAGCCCATTGCTGCGGTGGCTATGCTCAGGAAGAGCGTCACACTCAAACTCATTCTAGAACCCCGCACGCGCCTCTCCCTTGGCCGCCAGTCAGGAATCTTATGCCCTAGACCAGTCCCCTTGCCCGAACCCAAGCGTGGCAGAAACTTCACTCTGGAGCTGTGCTCCTTGTCAACGGACAATGGCGGACAATGGGGACGGAGGGAATTAAGGGATTCCCGACAGCCGGCTGCGGAACTGTCCGGCTGCGCAAGAATTCGCCGAAGGGCAGGGTGGTGCCGTAACCCCTGCTGCCCTGCCGCCATGCCGCGCCTGCCCCGCCTGGAAATCCCCGGCATCCCGCTCCACGTGACACAGCGTGGGGTCAACCGTTGCGCCATCTTCCTCGACGACGACGACCGCCATCACTACCGGCGCGTACTGCGCGAAGCCACCCGCCGGCACGCCGTGGCGATCCACGCGTTCGTCCTGATGGACAACCACGTCCACCTGCTGCTGTCTGCAGAGCGCGCCGGTGCCATCTCGCAAGCCTTGCGGCGCGCCGGACAAACCTACGTGCAGTCGTTCAATCAGCGCCACGGCCGGGTGGGGACCCTCTGGCAGGGGCGCTTCAAGTCCTGCCTGGTCGACACCGATGCCTACGCGCTGCGGGTGATTCGCTATATCGAACTCAACCCGGTGCGCGCGGCGATGGTTGCGCGGCCCGGAGACTACCTGTGGTCGAGTGCCCGCACCCATCTCGGCGCCACGCAGGATCCCCTGGTCGTGCCGCATCCGGTCTACCTGGGGCTTGGGAAATCGCGGGACGTGCGTGCAACGGCGTGGCGCGACTGGCTGCACGCGCCGCTGGATCCCGATGAAACCACCCGCATCCGCGCCTACATGGCGCAGGAACGGGCCTTGGGCGAGCCACGCTTCCAGGCGATGGTGGAAAAGGCGCTCAACCGGCCAGCAACGGTGAGGCCGAGGGGCCGGCCGGTGAGGGCCGGGGACGCAGGCAGCGGGGTGGATTAATTGCCTCCGTCCCCTTCTCGTTTTTTGGCCCTTTTCGTTGCTCGTTCTTCGGAACCCGTCTCCCGATGGCTGGATCGGCTGCGATCGCTGCCTCCAGCGGTGCTCAATCAGATGGTCTCGCCAGCTTGAAAACGTGGGGATACCTTGGAACCCGACCCCTTTCTCGCTCTGGAACAGTCATGCAGCCGGACAAGACTCCCCCCGATTCAACGCTGGATCTCGATGCGCTGGAACTCGATGTCAGGGCTAACGCGGCAAGAACGGAAGGCCCGCTGCCGGTGATTACAGGATCATCTGCGTCCCCAACCCCGCTTCACGCGAGCAGGTTCTGGTAGCGATACGCCCCTTCATCGAAATGGGACTGGAATTGAATCGCGCGCTGCACGGAGTGCGTCAAGGCGTCATTGGAATCGCCGAAGTGCTCAACGAGCACAGCAAGGAGCTAGGTCCTGCCCTGCGGGCGGCGATCGATGTGGTGCAACAGTTTCCTGGGGCGCTGAGAGTCAGCCTCCATTCGCTCGCGATGCAGGGATGGTATCTGGACCCAGAATGGCCATTGCCGACGTCCTTGGATCTGGCGCGTCAAATCGCCGATGGCTCGAAGGCAGACGTGAGTCAATGGCTGATGAACCACTATCGAAGCCGTATCGACGCTTTTGAAGAACTGCTATGCGACCGGCACCCTAAGCGAGCGCGCATTCTCGAGCGCGCGTTCACCGCACATCGGGCAGGTCACTACGAACTGTCGGTACCCGTTCTGCTGTCACAGGCAGACGGCATTGCGCATGACCCATGTGAGCGTGAGCTCTACAGCCGACGTCACGACATAGGATTGCAAGGCCTGATCGATTCCCAAGGCGTCCTGGAGAGTCTGTTCGCATCGGCATTGGCTACACCCTCGCCAGTCAATGCCACGAAAAATGAACGCGGGCAGGATTTCTCAGGTCTCAATCGGCACCTCGTTCTGCACGGCCTCGATGTCGCCTATGGAAGCGAGGAGAACAGCCTGAAAGCGCTATCGCTAGTCAATTACGTCTCTTTCGCTTTGCGTCGCAGGAAAGACCTGCTCGGCAGCGAAAGGGGGGCAGCGAACGGGGGAGGAGGCAACTAAGCCGGATTAATTACCTCCGTCCCCTTTGTTCCGTTCCGCGACCTCAAATCCCACCGCTATGGCCAGGGCTTCGAGGACAGCTTGACGCGCAGTGGCGGACGCCTGCAGGTCCTGCTGTTGGTCGGCACACTGGCCTCGTTCGCGAGCTGGCTCGCGGGCATGGGGTGTGAAGCCACGGGCATTGCCCAATGGCTGCTGCCGATCAGGACCAAACGCAAGCTCTACTCGACCTTGCGAGTCGGGCGCGAAGCCTTAGTCAGGCACTGGCCCATGGAGCCGGTGTCCCAATGGCTTGATCGACTGCGATCACTGCCACCAGCCGTGCTCCATCAGATGGTCTCACCGGCTTGAAAACGTGGGGATACCTTAGAACCTGACCCCTTTTTTCGCTGGAATCTTCAAGCGCATAGCGGCACTTAGTTCGACGCTGCAAATCTCAAGATTCCGCCGAACAAGTCGACTCTGACCCCATTTTGGTGCCGAGAAAGTTGACTCTGACCAGTTCTTATTAAAAATTCGACTCTGATATCCGTTCTGAATCCCGACGTCTTCTACGCAACTCATGCAGCTACCCTCGCTCTAGGTGATCAGCGATAACGCGTTCAGCGTCTCGCTCATAACCCGCTGCCACATCCCGAAGGGTTGCAGCGAATCGCGGATAGCCTGCATTCTCAACGTCGTCAGCCTTGCGACGATACTCCGCAGCGAGTTCCTTTTCTGGCTTCCCGGTAGGGTCCACCCAATGAACTCCGCGAGAGTTGTAGACCGAAGTGCTAAACCCTCTTCTCATATGCTGATGGTCCCGGCTGTCGAGTGCTGAGGCAACACTCTCATTTATCCATAATCCATTAGCGTCGGGTGGGGTATGTATCAACACTTCGCCAACTTGAATCAATGCAACATCTAGGTGTCCGGATTCGGCGCAAATCGCTTTCGTGTCGTCGAGCCACTGGTTAAAGCGCTGGCCAGAGAACGAACCATCAGCCTCAGCTCCGGGCGGAGTTTGCCAATCATGGAGAAGTCGCCAAGCATTCGTCGCAATCGTCTTTGCGTCCTCAGTGTGCTCGATCGGCACAGCGTCTTCTCTATCGGATCGATAAATCAACCTGAGCACTTCGCAGAAGAACTTGGGCTCGGTAGACAACTTGCGCTCAAGGAACGCGGGCTTCCCCCGGCCAATAGAACCTAGCAGTGGTAGATAGGACCATTCAATGCGGAAGAGATCATCTTGAGAAACCGAAGGATTTGACTGCAAGAACTTGATCAACTCGACGACGTGGTGGACATCCATCGAGTTCGATGGTGCGACGGAAGATACGGCCAGAAGCAGCGCTTGGACAGCTTGTTCCAGACTGACAACTTGCTTGTCGTGAAGCGCCTTGTAAAGGCATTCGATAGCTGGATAGGGACGCTGAAACTCAAGAAGTTTGGCGACGGCGATAGAAAGGTCGTCGTCCGATTGGTACGGGTTTGCCCACACTTCCGACCAATACAGCCCCTCTTCAGCGCCGAGCCATACGGTGACGCGATCCCACGCGCTCTTGGAGAATGGCAGATGACGCAAGAACGCAGCCTTCTCATTTGAAGTCCAGTCGGGCGTCACAATGCCGTCGCACCACTCCCAGCCCATGGCGACAAAGCGTTGCCAAACATACGCGCCAACAAAATCTTTCAACTTTTCTGATGGATGGCATAGAAGGTCCGGAAGGAGATATTGATCTATTAAATTATCGGAAATTCTCCCAAGTGCATGCCCAACGTGTCGCGGAGAATAAACGGCTTCCGCAAAACGAAGAACCGCAGAGATGCTTCCAGATGCAAAAATCTCGCTGATGGCGGTCTCTCTCTTCGCCTCGAGCTTCTTACTCTGCTCCTGCCAATTCCCCGTCTCCTCATAAAGATCAAAGTCCCTTTCGCTGAACAAATACTGATGTAGTTCAAAAGGATCATTCGGCGCAAGCTTGTTCGCCGCCTCCTCGATTGCTTCCACTGCGTCACCAGACAAAGCCCACTCTGCGTCCGAGAACTTCCGATGCTTGTTCGCTAGCCTGACGAGGGCATCCCATATCTGTCGACGCTGGCCTTCGGTCAAACGAGTAGCCACATTCAGCTTGAGCGTACTTAGCAGTTCGTCGAACGATGGCTGTGGGAGATGATCAAGTCGCGAGACGAGATCGGTCAATTTCGCCGGATCGGCTTCTGCTGTCCGGACTGCAAGGTCAGAATAGGCGGATACCTGCTCCCAATACTCCTTGTGCGAAACGCGGATCTCCAAATTCGTAAGAATCGACTTGCGCCACTCCGGCTTGTGCGAGCCCATAGACGTTCGTTGATGGCCAGGCAATAGCTGAAGCAGCAAGTTCCAGCCGACTGCGGGCTGCTCAGCAAGCACCGTTTGAACAGCAACCTTTCGCTTCTCGATCGAACCGAGCGTCTGGGGCAACCAAGGTAGGAAGATCGTGGCGAGCGAGTTCGATGGGCGATTCATCCAAGTGCCACCGGGATCATGGCTTGCCAGTTCAGCCAGCAATACCGAAACCCTGACAAGCAGCTCAGGGTCCCAGGCCAAAGTCTCTAGCGCCCAGAGAAGCCCGGTTAAATAGTTGCCTCCCGTTATGCCACTGCCTTCTTGGGCGAACAATTCATCAAATGGGGATGGATGGAGTCGAAGTGCGGCATCGACAGAGTCCAGGAACTCCTTAGGAGCGGCTTCAGCCAGAGTCGGTAACAGGCTATTCAGGCTTGCCCAAGTAACCCAATCTGAATCGGAGAGAATTTCTCTGACTGCCTGAACGCCAATGGCTTCCGCCTTTCTGTGCGAAGCATTAGGGAACGCGTTTGGATTATTGCTGATTAGGGCGAGCCCCTCGGCCAACCCCTTGCGGAAGGCCGGCGAATACGTTTGCACTTTCCCATAGATGTTTGCCGCATAACGCTCATCTGCGGGTAACTCAAACGCCGGATCTCGTTCTTTCAGCACCTTCACGGCGGTGGCTCGGAAGACGTCAAGATTCTGGTCCAGAATTCTTGACCCCAAAAGCGGCAGTAGCTCGGCTCGGCGTGAAACCTTCCATACGCCGTTCCTGACCGAAAGAGGGCTATCCGGTCTCTGAAGTACTTCTTTGGCCTTTAGGAGCCATGACTCATAACTGATCCCAAGAAGACGGGAGATTTCATGGGTGTCGTTACTTTTCACTCCAGCCACCGATCAGCAGAGTCAGGGCCAGGTAGCTTGCATCAGGATGATCGACCCAGTCGGTGACAGAAAGATTCGCTTTTGCCGATAGCTCTTCGGGAAATTCAACTGCGATCTTTTCCTTAAACATCTTCAGCAAGTCTTCGGGAATATTGGACTTGGTGATCGGCGCCGCATGCTTATTCTTGCTTTGAACAAGCTCAAGAATTCTAGCCCATACTAAAGGGGAGGTAGTTTTCTGGTACTGTCCTATATGAGATTGAAGCAGTGATCTCGTCACACTGTACTCTATATCCAGATCATATCCGAGCAAATGAAAGTCTAAAAGGAAATCGTAGAACTCATCATCCGATAGAACTTTACCGCTATTGGCTGAGTTAAGATGCTGACGGATTACATTCAACTTCTTTGCCTTATCAGCCGAGCTGAATTTAGCTTGGTTCACGTTTCGGAAGAACGTCTCGGCATCGGTAATGGCTCTGGCGTGATCAAGTAACCAAGGAACACACTCTTGATCTATGCCGCTGAGCGGTCCGGTTATGAGGGCAATCGCATCCCTTCCCTTGGTGAACACTTCGGGATTGTTGAAATCATCCCAAGCGGCTTGCAACACTTCAGAAAGCAGCTTGTTCTGTGCGGTGAACGCAATAGAGTGCTTCACCTGCGCGAGTAGTTTCCGCTTGCCTCCTCCGCTGGGCTCTTCTGTTGTGATGATCAAGTCGTCCGTCGCGTAGCCGTCGTTCTTGCCCTGAAGCTTGATCTCCGTAATAGGCTTGGCCGGAAAGCATGGTGTGAAGCCGCCCGTGATCATCAGAGTCACGAAAGCGGCCTGTACATGCGCCTCGAAAAGTACGCCGCCACCGCCAGTGGAAAATGGATTGCTAAGCTTCTTCTTAGTCATGCTATCTGCTTAACAAACCAAACGACGTTTCTCACCGGCAGCCGTTTGCGAATTAGGCGCGGCAGGGAATTGTCGCGAGCCGCGGCGCGGAGCGCGGCTGCGCGGGCTTCTGCTCGGCGTGGTTGAGAGGCAATCAGCCCGCCCAAAGCATCACCTCGTTTTAGCTCAGGCCAGAGTAGTTCTTCGGCACTGCGCCTCTTAACGAATGCTCTGTAGCGCGCATATACGTGCACGGCATTGAATTACTCTCACCCGCACTTGCTATACCCACAATTCAAACAAGTCGCACACCCATCCATCAGCACCAGCGCCTTGGTGCTGCACTTGTGGCACATGCTCGCGGACGGCGGGAAACTCGCGCCGTCGCCGGTGACTTCGATGTCGCCGACGGGCTCGGGGTAGCCGGGGTCTTCGGGGGTGGCGTCTACGTCAGAGTTTTTTTTTGACTGCTGTTCGTAGGCGCGGCGCTTCTCGGCGATCAGCGCCTTCTGCGCAGCGCTCATCTCCGGGTCGTGCAGCATGCCGATCGACTTGAGGTGGTCCTCGACGATGCTGCCCAGCTCGGCCACCAGCGAGGGCATGTAGACGCCGCCGGCCTTGAAGTAGCCGCCCTTGGGGTCGAACACGGCCTTCATCTCTTCCACCAGGAAGGTCACGTCGCCGCCCTTGCGGAACACGGCGCTCATGATGCGGGTGAGCGCGACGATCCACTGGAAGTGCTCCATCGACTTGGAGTTGATGAAGATCTCGAACGGGCGGCGGTGCTCGTGCTCGGTGCCGGCGTTGAGCACGATGTCGTTGATGGTCACGTACATGGCGTGCTCCACCAGCGGCGACTTGATCTTGTAGGTGCTGCCGATCAGCACTTCCGGGCGCTCGATGCGCTCGTGCATGTGGATGATGTCGGCGATCCTGGGCGCTTCGGCCTCCACCTTCTCGCGCGGGACGGAGGCGCCGGCAACGGCCTTGTCCTCGGGGGTGACGACGGCGTAACCGGTGATTTTCTTTTCGATCTTGACGGCCATTGCGTGGGTCCTGGTATTGCGTGGTGCCGGGGGGAATGGGAGGACAGGCG
>JAEXLY010000160.1 GCA_023444765.1 Pseudomonadota bacterium
CGTCGCCGTAGCGCGGGCCGTAGTAGGCGTCCTCGGTCAGGGCCAGCGGGTCGGGGTTGATGCGATAGGCCTGCTCGCCGTACTCGAGCGCGCCGGCGAAGCCGACCTCGCCTGCCGGCAGCGTGAACAGCGACGCGGTGTCGACATTGAAGGCGAGGCTGTCGTTGCGTGCGACCGGGTGCCAGCTGGACATGGTCGAGATCGACGCGAACTCGGCCTGCGTCAGCGGCGTGAACATGCGCGCCGGGTCCGGCGCATGGACCGCATAGCCGTCGTCGTTGTAGCCCTGCCGTTCACCCAGGAACAGCCGGTTGGCGGCAGCGGCCAGGATCCGCGGCATCTCCACGTCGGCCCGGTACTGCGCGTGGTTCCACGACGCTTCCCAGTTCCAGTCCTCGCCGAAAGCGCCCTTGAAGCCGGTGGTCAGCGCCGTGGTTTTCTGCGTGGTGGTGTTCATGCGGTTGCGCAGCCCGCCGGTTTCCTCAGGCGTGAACTGGCGCGACCAGATCTCGCGCTGGCCGGTGAGCGCGTTGTAGAAGATCTTGTTGCGGTAGTTGCCGGTGGACGCCGGGTCGTGGAATTCCCAGCCCATGTGGTCGCTGGCCACGTCGTTGCCGTTGGTGCCGGTGAGCAGCCGCACGGTCTGGTGCCCGAGCTGCACGTCCGCGAACCAGGACAGCGCGTCGGACAGGCGGTATTCGAATGCGCCGTAGGCATGTCCGCCGCGGCGCTCGTTGGTGATGGTGCGATAGGCGATGGCGCGCTCGGAGCCGCAATAGGGCTCGCCGAACCGGTCCAGGTGCAGCCCGGTGGTGCCCTCGTTGAGCCCGGCCATGGCCGCGCAGCCGTCGACCGGCGCGAGGTTGGTGTCGTCCTCCCAGTTGAGGATCTGGGCGGTCAGGCGCGGCAGCCGCCGGCGTTCGGTGGGCGCGTCGAGGGTGGAGTCCTGGATGTCGCGCTCGAAGCCCCACAGCGGGCGCTTGTCGAGCAGCTCCAGGCCGACGATGCCGGTGAACGCGCCGCGCTCGAAGCCGCTGGTCAGGGTGAGGCGGTGCGATTCGCCGCCGCCGCGTTCGGTGTCGCCGTAGCGGTAGTCGACGATCGTGCCGTCGAGCGACTTCCTGAGGATGAAGTTGATCACGCCCGCCATCGCGTCCGAGCCGTACACGGCCGAGGCGCTGCCCGTGAGCACTTCGACGCGGTCGATCATGCCCAGCGGGATGTTGCCGATGTCGGTGAAATTGCTGCGGCTGTTGAGCGGCAGCGGGAAGTCGGCGATGCGGCGGCCGTTGACCAGGACCAGGGTGTGGTTGGGGCCAAGGCCGCGCAGGTCGACCGCCTGCGCGCCGGGCGTGGACTGCGCGCTGGTGGTGTTCTGCTGGCCCTGCACGGTGCCGCTGTTCTGGCTCAGCGAGCGCAGCACGTCCGGCACCGAGGTCAGGCCGGCGGCCTGGATCTGCTGTGCGGTCACCACCGTGATCGGCGCCGGGCCCTCGACCTGCGCGCGCGGGATGCGCGAGCCGGTGACCTGCACCGTCTCCAGCTCCGACACCGTGGGCCCGGGAGCCGGGGGCGGCGTCGCCGCCTGTGCGGCCGGGGCCGGAACCGCTCCAGCCTGGGCCAGCAGCGGCTGCTGCACGATCAGCACCGCGCCGGTGGCGTCCTCGCGCGCGCTGAAGCCGCTGCCGCGCAGGAGCGCCTGCAGCGCCTGCGCCGGCGGCAGGCCGCGCGTTCCCGCGGTGCGCGCGCCGTGCATCTGGTCGGCGCGGTAGACCAGTTCGACCCCGGACTGGCGGGCATAGGCCTCCAGCGCAGCGGCGAGTTCGCCGGCCGGCACGTCCACCGGTGCCTGGGCTTGGGCGGTCAGCGCGGCCGAGCAGGCCAGGGAGAGCAGCAGGACGCGGAGCGGGCGTGACGGTTTCAAGCGATTCCCCAAAGCGGCGCACGGACGGCGCCTTCCCAAAGTCTCAGGACGAACGAGGCGCGCGAATCCCCCCGTCGCCTCAGGGGGCGTACAGCACGATCCGGTCGCTGTCGTACTCGGCGCGCACCGGAAACCCCTGTTCGAGCAGGCGGACGAACCCTTCGGCATTGGCCCAGCGGAAGGTGCCGCCGATGCGCAACTCGCCTACGGCGGGGTCGCCGATCAGGATCTTGCGGCTGTTGTAGCGGTTGAACTCGCTGGCCGCCTCGGCCAGCGAGGTGTCGCGGAACACCAGCAGGCCACTGCGCCAGTCGACCAGGCGCGCGGCCTCGTCCAGCGGCAGCGCACGGACCAGCACGCTGTCGCGCTCGACGATGGCGATGCTGCCGGCCGGCAGCAGGGTGTCGGGCGAGCCGCCCGGATCGCGTGCCTCCAGCCGCACCAGGCCCTCGGTGACCACCACCCGCAGGCCGCCTTCGTCACGACGCACGGCGAAGCGGGTGCCCACCGCGACCACGCGTCGCACGCCGGCCTCGACCACGAACGGCCGTGCCGGATCCTTCGCCGCCTCGAAGTAGGCCTCGCCCCGCGCCAGCGCCACATGCCGCTCGCGACGCGACAGGCGTACTGCGATCCGGCTGTCGCTGGCCAGGGTCGCGACGCTGCCGTCGGCCAGGCCCAGCTGGCGGATATCGCCCACCGCGGTGGCGTGCTGCTCGGGCGCGGCCGGCGCCAGCATCCGC
>JAEXLY010000230.1 GCA_023444765.1 Pseudomonadota bacterium
GGTGAAGCTGGCGCGGCGCGAGCACTGGCGGCGCGAACGCCTGCAGGAACTCGTGCATCGCTTCCGCGCCCGCGCCACGCGCCACGGCCTGCAGCTGCTGGCCTCGGAGACGCCGATCCAGCCGGTCCTGTGCGGCGACAACGCGCGTGCGCTGGCGATGGCCGAGTCGCTGGAGGAAGCGGGCTACTGGGTGGCCGCGATCCGTCCCCCGACGGTGCCCGAGGGCCAGGCGCGGCTGCGCGTGGCCTTCAGCGCCGCGCACGAACCGGCGCAGGCCGAGGCACTGGCCGATGCGCTCGCCCTGGCCCGCGACCGCGCCGACGTCGCCGCCAGCCGTATCGCATGACCCTTGCACAGGCGAATGGCCGCGTCGCGTTGGCGGCGGTCGGCCTGGCGCTGCTGTCGGCGCTGTTCTTCACCATGACCTATGTGCTCAACCGGGCCAGCGCTAGCGGCGGCGGCCACTGGGCCTGGCTGGCCAGCCTGCGCTACCTGATCACCCTGCCGCTGATGCTGCCGCTGGTGGCCAGGCGCGGTGCGATGGCGCCGGTGCTGCGGTCGATCGCCGCGCATCCTTCCGCCTGGCTGCGCTGCGCGGGCATCGGCTTCGTGCTGTTCTACCTGCTGTTGTCGTACGCAGCCGCGAGTGGGCCGTCGTGGCTGGTGGCCGGCTCGTTCCAGTTCACCGTGATCGCAGGGATGCTGTGCGCGCCGCTGCTGTATCGCGATGCGCGCCGCCGCATCCCGCCGGCGGGGCTGGCGGTGGCGGGCATGATCCTGGCCGGCGTGCTGCTGATGCAGTTCGGCCATGCCAGCGGCGCGCTCGATCGCGCGGCCTGGATCGCGCTGGGCTGCGTGCTCGTCTCGGCGCTGGCCTATCCGCTGGGCAACCGCCTGCTGCTGCTGCACCTGGAGCGCAGCGGCGAACCGCTCGACGCCGTCCAGCGCGTGTTCGGCATGACCCTGGCCAGCCAGCCGCTATGGCTGCTGGTGGCCGGCTATGCCGCGCTGCAGGCCGGGCCGCCGACGCTGGCGCAGGTGTGGCTGGCGGCGGGCGTGGCGCTGTCGGCAGGGGTGATCGCGACCATCCTGTTCTTCCAGGCCACCGGCATGGTGCGCAACCAGCCGCTGGCGCTGGGCGCGGTGGAGGCGATGCAGGGCGCCGAGGTGGTGTTCGCGGTGCTGCTGGGCGTGCTGCTGCTGGGCGAGGCCTGGCCCACGGGCCAGGCGCTGCTGGGCGCGGCGGTGGTGGTGGCGGGCATCGTCGCCTTCGCCTGGGTGGTGGCACGGCCCGCGGCGGGCCGGGGCGAAACGCGCGCGCTGCGCACGGACAAGGGTGCATGAACACACTGCGGATCGACACGATGGGCCAGGGGCCCGACCTGGTGCTGCTGCACGGCTGGGCCATGCACTCTGGCGTGTTCGCCGGGTTGACCGAACGCCTTGCAGCGCGTTTCACCTTGCACCTGGTCGACCTTCCCGGCCATGGCGGCAGCCGCGACAGCGCGCTGGCGCTGGCGCTCGAGCCCGTGGTCGAGGCGCTGTGCGAACGCCTGCCGCCCGCGCTGTGGGCGGGCTGGTCGCTGGGCGGGCTGTTCGCGCTGCATGCCGCGGCCACGCGCCCGGCGCGGGTACGTGGCCTGGCCATGCTCTGCGCCAGCCCGCGCTTCGTGCGCGGCGAGGACTGGACGCTGGGGATGTCGCCGGAGATCTTCCGCGGCTTCGCACTGGGACTGCGCGCGGACTACCGCGCCACCCTGGAGCGTTTCATCGCGCTGGAGGCGTTCGGCTCGGACGATGCGCGCCACGAGATGCGGATGCTGCGCGACCAGGTGTTCGCGCGCGGCGAACCGGCGGCGCACGTGCTGGCCGATGGGCTGGACCTGCTGGAAACCGCGGACCTGCGCGCCGCGCTGCCGGCGCTGTCGATGCCGACGCTGTGGCTGGCCGGGCGCCGCGACCGCCTGGTCGATCCGCGCGCCATGCACGCCGCCGCGGCGCTCGCGCCACGATCGCGGGTGGTGGTGGTCGAGCACGCCGGGCACGCGCCGTTCCTGACCCATGCCGACGAGGTCGCGGCCGCGTTGGAAGGCTTCGCCCCTGGTGACGGAGCCGCCTCGTGAGCGGCACCGGCGAGCGGCTGTTCGACGCGCGCCAGGTGCGGCGCGCGTTCTCGCGCGCCTCGGCCAGCTATGCCTCCGCGGCGGTGCTGCAGCGCGAGGTCGAGGCGCGGCTGCTGGAGTCGCTGGACCTGCTGGTGCTGGATCCGGCGCGCGAACGCGACTGGCAGCCGGGCCTCGTGCTCGACGTGGGCAGCGGCCCCGGGCATGCCGCGCAGGCCATGCGCCAGCGCTGGCCGAAGGCGCGCATCGTCGCGATCGACCTGGCCCTGCCGATGCTGCGTACGATGCCCGCGCGCGCCGGCTGGAACCCGCTGCGCAGGCCGGTGGACCGCATCTGCGCCGACCTGCGCGCGCTGCCGCTGCCCGAGGGCAGCGTCGATGTCATCTTCTCCAACCTGTGCCTGCAGTGGGTCGAGGATCTTCCCGCCGCCTTCGCCGGCTTCCGCCGCGTGCTGAAGCCCGGCGGCGCGCTGCTGTGCTCGACCT
>JAEXLY010000233.1 GCA_023444765.1 Pseudomonadota bacterium
GGGGCGGGGGGGGGCGCCGGCGGTTCCGGGCGGCGGCCGCGCCGAACTCCTCGAAGGCCGCCAGCGCGTTGGCCGCGTACATCAGCGACGGTCCGCCGCCCATGTAGACGGCCACGCCCAGCATCTCCCGGAACTCGTCCGGGGTGGCGCCAAGCCGCACCAGCGCCTTGGCGTGGAAGCCGAGGCAGGCGTCGCAACGGCTGGCCACGCCGATCGCCATGGCGATCAGTTCCTTGGTCTTCTCGTCCAGCGCGCCAGGCGCGAGCGCGGCCTTGCTCAGTGCGCCGAAGCCCTGCATCAGGTCGGGGCTGTGGCTGCGCAGCGGGGTGAGGTTCTTCGACACCGCGCGGGTGAGGTCGGCGTAGGAATCGATGGCGGACATGGAATTCTCCTCGGGTTCGGTTCGGGTACCTGGATCACGCGCGCCGGCGGGTGCAAGGCGCGCGGTTTGCGGTCAGGCGCTGCGGCGCGTGCGCGCGGCCGGCGGGCTGCAGTAGATGCCGTGCAATGTCTCCATGACGGCGGCGGCGGGGCCTGGTACCAGCGCGTAATAGATCGTCTGCGCCTCGCGCCGCGTGCGCACCAGGCCTTCTTCCCGCAGCACGGCCAGGTGCTGCGACAGGGCCGACTGGCTCAGGTCGAGCAGCGCGTTGAGCTCGCCCACCGAACGTTCGCCGCCGGCCAGCAGGCACAGCACCTGCAGCCGGCGCTCGTTGGCCAGCGCCTTGAGCAGCTGCGCGGCGTCGCCGGCGTGGGCCTGCATGGCGGCGAGGTCGAACCCTGGCTTGGCTCCGGGTGCGGGCATGGTCACGCCTCCGTGGGGGGCCGGGCATTGCGCCACGCCCGAGCCGCCACGGCAAGGCGCATGTGGCCCACCCGCGGCGTCGAATCCGTCGGCAGGTTCAGGAGCGGGAGATCCAGGTGCATCGGCAGGCCTGAAATATCAGTTGCATCTAATATAAGACGATGCTAATTTAAACGCAAGCCGGGGCGGATCCCGGCAGCCACGCGGTTCGACGGAGGACTTGTCATGACCCACATCGTGGTCCTGGGCGCGGGCATCGGCGGCATGAGCGTCGCCTACGAACTGCGCGGCGCGCTGGGCAAGGGCCCGGCGATCACCGTGGTCGGCGAGGGCGAGCTGTTCTCGTTCACCCCATCCAATCCCTGGGTCGCGGTGGGCCGGCGTACGCCCGCCCAGGTGCAGCTGCGGGCGCCCACCCACCTTGCGCGCCACGACATCGGTTTCGAATCCGCGGGCGCCGAACGGGTGGAGCCGGCACACAACCGCGTCGTTCTGCGCGACGGGCGCGAGCTGGCCTACGACCACCTGGTCATCGCCACCGGTCCGCGGCTGGCGTTCGACGAGGTCCCCGGCCTGGGCCCGGACAGTGGCCACACCCACTCGATCTGCACCACCGCGCATGCGGCGTCCGCCTGGGAGGCCTACCAGGCCTTCCTCGAGGCGCCCGGGCCGGTGGTGGTCGGTGCGGCCGCCGGCGCCAGCTGCTTCGGTCCGGCCTACGAGTTCGCGATGATCCTCGACCACGACCTGCGCAAGCGCAAACTGCGCGACAAGGTGCCGATCACCTACGTCACGCCGGAACCCTACGTCGGACACATGGGGCTGGGTGGCGTGGGCGATTCGAAGGGCCTGATGGAATCGGAATTCCGCCAGCGCCACATCCAGTGGATCACCAACGCGAAGATCACCGCAGTGCGCGATGGCGCGATGGACGTGGCCGAGATGGACGGCGACGGACAGCCGGCCAGGCAGCACACGCTGCCCTTCCGCTACGCGATGGTCCTGCCGGCCTTCACCGGCGTGGACGCGGTGCGCGGCGTCGAGGGCCTGGGCAATCCGCGCGGTTTCGTCCTGATCGACCAGCACCAGCGCAACCCGGCCTTCCCCAACGTGCACGCGCTGGGCGTGTGCGTGGCGATCCCGCCGGTGGAGGCCACGCCGGTGCCGACCGGCGCGCCCAAGACCGGCTTCATGATCGAGTCGATGGTCACCACCATCGCCCGCAACATCCGCGCCGAGCTGGCCGGCGAACCGGCCACCGCGCAGGCCACGTGGAACGCCATCTGCCTGGCGGACATGGGCGATACCGGCATCGCCTTCGTGGCGCTGCCGCAGATGCCGCCGCGCAACGTCACCTGGAGCCGCGGCGGCAAGTGGGTGCACCTGGCCAAGGTCGCCTTCGAAAAATATTTCCTGATGAAGATGAAGTCCGGCCACACCGAGCCGGTGTACGAGAAGTACGTGCTCAAGCTGCTGGGCATCGAACGCACGCGCTGACCCCACCCCATCTACGGAGAACCCCCATGAACCTCGACCGCGCCATCTTCGCCTTCGCCGGCGTGATGATCCTCGGCAGCCTGCTGCTGGCCCACTTCTTCTCGCCGATGTGGCTGTGGCTCAACGCCTTCGTCGGCGCCAACCTGCTGCAGTCCAGCGTTACCGGCTTCTGCCCCGCCGCCATGGTGTTCCGCAAGCTCGGCGTGCGCAGCGGCTGCGCGTTCCGCTAAGGCCACGCCATGACCCTGCGCATCCCCCGTGCCCTGCGCCTGCCGTCGGTGCTGCTGCTGGCCTTGGCCCTCGCCTCCTGCGGCGATGGCGGCGAGCAACTGCCGCCGCCGCCCGCCATCGAGGGCCTGGACACCGTGGTGGTGGGCGCCGGCGACCGCGCCGCCAGCCGCGCCTGGGACGGCGTGGTCGAGGCCGTGCGC
>JAEXLY010000253.1 GCA_023444765.1 Pseudomonadota bacterium
CGGGGTGGTCGGCCGGGGGGCCTGCGGCCTTGGGGGGGCCGGCCAGGCGCTCGACGATCTGCTCGTTGTCCACCGTCAGCTGTACCGCCGCGTCGAACTTCTGCCCAAGGCTGCCCAGCAGTTCGTCCAGCGCCGCGGCCTGGGCGAGGTTGCGCGGGTAGCCGTCGAGGATGAATCCGGCCCTGGTGTCCTCGCGCGAGAAACGGTCCCTGAGCATGCCCAGCAGGATGTCGTCGCTGACCAGCTCGCCGCGGGCCATCACTTCCCTGGCCTGCACGCCCAGCGGAGAGCCGGCGGCCACCTCGGCACGCAGCAGGTCGCCGGTGGAAATATGCGGTACCTGCAGGTGTTCCTTGAGCCTTGCCGCCTGCGTGCCCTTGCCCGAGCCGGGCGCTCCCAACAGTACCAATCGCATCGAGGACTCCCACCAGAACGGAACCGGAAGCGGTCGCGGGCCGTTGCTACACTCCGGCCGGCACCGCCCTTCCAGCCGTCACTTTAACCTATCGCCCCTTCCCACCACCTCCTCCAAAAGGCGCATATGGCTTCCGGAACCCTGCTCTACTCCCAGTCCGGCGGTGTCACCGCCGTCATCAACGCCACCGCCTCGGGCGTGATCGGCGAGGCACGCGCGCGCAAGGTCAAGGTGCTGGCCGCCCGCAACGGCATCCTCGGCGCCCTGCGCGAGGACCTGGTGGACACCTCGAAGGAGAGCGCGGCGTCGATCCGCGGCCTGGCACATACCCCCGGCGGCGCCTTCGGCTCCTGCCGCTACAAGCTCAAGTCGCTCGAGGCCGACCGAGCGAAGTACGAGCGCCTGCTGCAGGTGTTCCAGGCGCACGACGTGCGCTGGTTCCTCTACAACGGCGGCAACGATTCGGCCGACACCGCCAACAAGGTGTCCAGGCTGGCGGCGGAGTACGGCTATCCGCTGACCTGCATCGGCGTGCCCAAGACCATCGACAACGACCTGGCCGTGACCGACTGCTGCCCGGGCTTCGGCTCGGCCGCCAAGTACACCGCGGTCTCGGTGCGCGAGGCTGCGCTGGACGTGGCGGCGATGGCCGAGACCTCGACCAAGGTCTTCGTCTACGAGGCCATGGGTCGCCATGCCGGCTGGCTGGCCGCGGCGGCGGGCCTGGCCGGCAACGGCCCGGACGAAGCGCCACACCTGATCCTGTTCCCGGAACGCCCGTACGACGAGGCGGATTTCCTGAAGAACGTGCAGAAGGTGGTCGACCGGGTCGGCTACTGCGTGGTGGTGGCCAGCGAAGGCATCCAGACCGCCGACGGGCGCTTCGTCGCCGATTCGGGCGGCGGCAAGGACTCCTTCGGCCATACCCAGCTTGGCGGCGTGGCCTCGTACCTGGCCGGCAAGGTCAAGGACCAGCTGGGGCTCAAGGTGCACTGGACCCTGCCCGATTACCTGCAGCGCAGCGCCCGCCACCTGGCCTCCAGGACCGACGTCGAGCAGGCCATCGCGGTGGGCAAGGCCGCCGTGCAGTTCGCGCTCAAGGGCCAGAACGCCACCATGCCGGTGATCGTGCGCAGCTCCGACAAGCCCTACCGCTGGAAGATCGGCAGCGCGCCGCTGGACAAGGTCGCCAACCACGAGAAGAAGTTCCCGAAGAACTTCATCCGCCGCGACGGCTACGGCATCACCGACAAGGCCCGGACCTACCTCGAGCCGCTGATCCGCGGCGAGTTGCCGCCGCCCTACGGCAAGGACGGCATTCCGGCCTATGTGTCGCTGAAGAACGTAGCGGTTAATAAGAAACTTGCGGCCTGGCACCATCGATGATAGAAACAATTCGCTGCCGCGTCCAGCCTACAGACGGGCAGCTGTATCCCCGTGCTCAACGCAGAAACTCAAGGAGCGAGTAACCATGAAGTCATTAACAAGCGTCAAGCATTGGAAGCTTACGGCCGCTTTCTGTGCATACCTAGCAGTTTCGCTTCCGATTGCAGCGCACGCATCAACGGTGCAGTGCTTCGGTTGCTCCGACGCAGACATGCTTGCCCATGCCCAAGCAAATATCTATAAAATACAAACCACCGGACCAATGTACATTGTGGACTCGGAGCGTTCCAAGGTAAGGAAATTCGCATATTTCAACGATATTACTCCTGAGACCGACCCAGAAAATGACCCCGTGAACGCCTGGGTTGAAGAAATCCCAGTTGAGCCCGCGATAACAAGCGCAGTCACTGAATATCATAATCGTGTCGCTCAAGCAGTTGGGAATCGCAGAGAAATCCATGTGCCGGACATTCCAAACCTTTATCCAAGCGATGCGCACGACGCACTAAACAACGCCGCACAAATGGATAGGCTTACTGAATGGGTTAGAGGTCAAACCAACGAAGGACGACTAACTGAGATCAGAAACTGGTTCAGCCAATGGAATAACCCGTACTGGAATGGTAATAACATAGCTCCAGCGATTAAGCTGATTTCCCGAACGGCAGCTCAATAACTATAACTTACAGCAAAGATCTCGCAAGTTGGGAAAAACAACCACAGACGGCAAGAGACGCACGCGGCAACAAGATTCCGCTTACCAGACAAGATGTGTTTCCGATATCTGAGTATGTGTTCTATGCTGTAGATGAAAATCCTGTCGACCGAGACAATATGGCAGACATGGTTGGTCGCTTGGAAGCAATGGGAATCCCAGTGATCGATGTGACCCGTGGCTCAACGGGCGGCGGCCTGTACTTCATGACGTGTGCTGGCGACTACTGCACTATTTGGCTGAAGAAATAATAGTTTGATACTGCCTACTGACCGGCACAGGGATGCTGAGCAGCACCGTTAGCCGTTGGTATCCGCTAGCAGCCGTCATTCGGCGCGGCGAGGCGCAGCCGCCCGAATGACGGCACCCAGTTTCCTTTCCTTGACACGTTGGATTTTCGGCTTGAGCCATGAAAGCAGCAGCATTACTTTTAGTGCTCGCACTCAGTTTGACAGCCATCTGGATCTTGTCCCCCTCTATCCAGTCATCGCCTGAGAACAAGGCATTCCGGCACTCCGGCAACCCCCTTAACGCCGAGGCGAAGTTAAGGCATGCGGACTATGGGCGTGAGCTGCCGTTGCCGCCCGCGGACCGCCCACTCAAGGAGACGTTGGCACAGTTGGTGCCCGCCGCAGATGCTGGAAACGAGTACGCAGCGTGCCGCCTAGCGATGGAGTACGAGTATTGTTCTACGCTTGAGCAGGAGCTCTCAGGACTCAACAAGACGCTCCGCTCTCTCGGAGACTCCGGCGAAGCACGGCGCACAGGAGTTGTCGGGCTTCTTGCAACGGCGCTTGAGGAGAAACGTAGACATTGCGATGGGTTTGACGAGAAGGAACTAGGACGTGTCGCACCCTACTGGCGAACAGCAGCCCTTAAAGGAGTGCTCCCGGCCATGGTGCATTACGCATCGGGGCGAGCTTTTAGGAGTCAGGATACGCTGAGAAACTTGGATGAGTTGCGTGTCTTTCAGGGGAACGCCAAACAGCTCATAGACAAAGCGGTCCGTAGCGGCAGCACAGATGCCATTTGGGTCTTGGCTGAAGCACAAAGGCCTCGTGGCGACCTCGAGTCCGGGCGCAGCCTTCTTGCCCAGGTTGTAGGCCAGAGCGGACACGAATCCCTGGTGAACTATCTACTGGTGAAGCGTGCGATACTCGCCTTCTCTTCGGAATCATTGTCTGAACTTCCTGATGTGGAGCGAAGAATTGAAGAGGTGTCGAGCCACCTCACTGCGGAAGAGATTGGACTCGCATCTCGCGAGGCCAATAGAAGATCCATCGAGCTTGGTCAGATGATCGACGACTTACCTCTCAAGGGTTCGATTCTTGCTAACCCGTCGCTTTTACCCGACTTCGAGCGCTGCGCACCTCCTGGGCACTAGTTGGGTCTTCGCTCTGTGGAGGTCGTCACAGACGCTCGTGCTTGTCACCTTTTAGCCCCGTGGCTGCCTAATCACGTGCATTCAGCACCTTCCGGGGCGTACTTCACCGGTCCTAGGCACCAGAGAGCCCCCGGCCGGGGGCCCGCACAGCCGCAGCGCCGCCGTCGCCGGCATGCCCTGCGTGGTTGGGAGCCGGTCAGTCTTCGAGCAGGGACAGGTTGCGCACGGCCCCCTTGTCCGCGCTGGTGGCGAGCAGCGCATATGCCTTGAGTGCCGTGGTGACCTTGCGCGGCCGCGGCTGCGCGGGCTTCCAGCCGGCCGCATCCTGCGCGGCGCGGCGCGCGGTGAGTTCGGCGTCCGACACCAGCAGCTCGATCGAGCGCGCCGGGATGTCGATGCGGATGCGGTCGCCATCGCGCACCAGGCCGATCGCGCCCCCCGCGGCGGCTTCCGGCGAGACGTGGCCGATCGACAGGCCCGAAGTACCGCCGGAGAAGCGGCCATCGGTGAGCAGGGCGCAGCGCGCGCCCAGTCCCTTGGACTTCAGGTAGCTGGTCGGATACAGCATTTCCTGCATGCCCGGGCCGCCCTTGGGACCTTCGTAGCGGATCACCACCACTTCGCCGGCCTGCACCTCGTCGCCAAGGATGCCCTGCACCGCGGCGTCCTGGCTCTCGTAGACGCGGGCGCTGCCTTCGAACACGTGGATCGACTCGTCCACGCCGGCGGTCTTCACCACGCAGCCGTCGAGCGCGATGTTGCCGTGGAGCACGGCCAGGCCGCCCTCCTGCGAGTAGGCGTGGGCGACGCTGCGGATGCAGCCACCGGCACGATCGGTGTCGAGCGTCGGCCAGCGCGTGGACTGGCTGAAGGCGATCTGGGTGGGAATGCCGGCGGGGCCTGCGCGGAAGAACGTCGACAGCGCCTCGTCGTCGTTGCCGGCGACATCCCACGTCGCGATGGCCTCGCCCAGCGTCTTCGCATGCACCGTCGCCGCGCCCGTGTGCAGCAGGCCGCCACGCGCCAGTTCGCCGAGGATGGCCATGATCCCGCCGGCGCGGTGGACGTCCTCGACGTGGTAGTCGGGCGTGTTCGGCGCCACCTTGCACAGCTGCGGCACGCGCCGCGACAGCCGGTCGATGTCGTGCATCGTGAACGGCACGTGCCCCTCCTGCGCCGCGGCCAGCAGGTGCAGGATGGTGTTGGTCGAGCCGCCCATGGCGATGTCGAGGGTCATCGCGTTCTCGAACGCCTCGAAGGTGGCGATGCCGCGCGGCAGCGCGCGCTCGTCGCCTGCGCCGTACCAGCGGTGCACCAGCTCGACCACGGTGCGACCGGCGCGCAGGAACAGCTGCTCGCGGTCGGCGTGCGTGGCCAGCAGGGTGCCGTTGCCGGGCAGAGAAAGCCCCAGGGCCTCGGTCAGGCAGTTCATCGAGTTGGCGGTGAACATGCCCGAGCACGAACCGCAGGTCGGGCAGGCGCTGCGCTCGACCGCGGCCACCTGCTCGTCGCTGGCGCTCGGATCGGCGGCCATCACCATCGCGTCGACCAGGTCGAGCTTGTGGTCGGCCAGCCGCGTCTTGCCCGCCTCCATCGGGCCGCCGGAGACGAACACGGTCGGGATGTTGAGCCGCAGCGCGGCCATCAGCATTCCCGGGGTGATCTTGTCGCAATTGGAGATGCACACCAGCGCATCGGCGCAGTGCGCGTTGGCCATGTACTCGACCGAATCGGCGATGATCTCGCGACTCGGCAGGGAATACAGCATGCCGTCGTGGCCCATCGCGATGCCGTCGTCCACGGCGATGGTGTGGAACTCCTTGGCCACCCCGCCGACGCGTTCGATCTCGCGCGCGACCAGCTGCCCGAGATCCTTCAGGTGCACGTGCCCGGGCACGAACTGGGTGAAGGAGTTGGCGATGGCGACGATGGGCTTCTGGAAGTCCTCGTCGCGCATGCCGGTGGCGCGCCACAGTGCGCGGGCTCCGGCCATGTTGCGGCCGTGGGTGGAGGTTTTCGAACGGTATTCGGGCATGGACTTCGCGGGGGTGACGCAACAGCGTCAAAGCCGGGATTCTGGGGGCTTTGCGACGTTGCCGCTGTAATGATTTCAGCGGCAACCAAACCCGGGACATTTTGTCAAGCGTTCTGCTTGACAAGCCATGAAACCGGGGGGTAGTTTGCAGGAATGCTGCAACGCCACACTCCTGCGACGAATGCCCCAGACGCCAGCGCGGCGTCCATTCTCGTACTCGTCCTTATTACCTCGCCAACAGGTGCGGGACGATCGGACGCGTAAACAGCAAGCGTCAAATCGCAGAACCCCGCACCGCAAGGGCGGGGTTTTTTGTTGCCCTGCATACACCACCTTCCAACACACCGTTCCGCAGAGAGCCCTGAAATGACCCAGTCTTCCCTTCACAAGCCCAGCATCGCCATCGTCGGCTACGGCAGCCAGGGCCGCGCGCACGCGCTCAACCTGCGCGACTCGGGCTTCGACGTGACCGTCGGCCTGCGCCCGGGCGGCCCGACCGAGGCCAAGGCCAGGGCCGACGGCTTCAACGTCAAGGCGCCGGCCGACGCGGTGAAGGAGGCCGACCTGGTCGCCATCCTCACCCCGGACATGGTGCAGAAGCAGGTGTACGAGGAGGCGATCGCGCCCAACATGAAGACCGGTGCCTGCCTGCTGTTCGCCCATGGCCTGAACGTGCATTTCGGCATGATCGCCCCACGCGAGGACCTGGACGTGGTGCTGGTCGCGCCCAAGGGCCCGGGCGCGCTGGTGCGCCGCGAGTACGAGATCGGCCGCGGCGTGCCCTGCATCTACGCGATCCACCAGGACCGCAGCGGCAAGGCCCGCGACCTGGCGCTGGCCTACGCCGGCGGCCTGGGCGGCGCCCGCGCCAACCTGATCGAGACCACGTTCAAGGAAGAGACCGAGACCGACCTGTTCGGCGAGCAGGCGGTGCTCTGCGGGGGCGCTTCGTCGCTGGTGCAGGCGGGCTTCGAGGTGCTGGTCGAAGCCGGCTACCAGCCCGAGATCGCCTACTACGAGGTGCTGCACGAGCTGAAGCTGATCGTCGACCTGTTCTACGAAGGCGGCATCACCCGCATGCTCGAGTTCGTCTCCGAGACCGCGCAGTACGGCGACTACGTCAGCGGCCCGCGCGTGATCGACGCATCGGTGAAAGAGCGCATGCGCGAGGTCCTCAAGGACATCCAGGACGGCACCTTCACCCGCAACTGGGTCGCCGAGCACGCCGCCGGCCTGCCCAACTACAACCGCTACAAGCAGGCCGACCTCGACCACCCGATCGAGGTCGTAGGCAAGAAGCTGCGCGAGAAGATGGTGTGGCTGGACAACTCCCCGAAGGATCAGAAAGAGGCCGCGTGATGAACGGTGCGCACTGGCTGGTGCAGGCACTCGAGGCCGAGGGCGTCGATGCGCTCTTCGGCTATCCCGGCGGCACGATCATGCCGTTCTACGACGCGCTGCACGGTGCGTCGCTGAAGCACGTCCTCGTGCGCCACGAGCAGGGAGCGGCCTTCGCCGCGAACGGCTATGCGCGCGCCAGCGGCCGCGTCGGCGTGTGCGTGGCGACGTCGGGGCCGGGCGCGTCGAACCTGGTGACCGGCATCGCCGACGCCATGTTCGACTCCGTGCCGATGGTGGTCCTCACCGGCCAGGTGCCGACGTTCCTGATGGGCACCGATGCGTTCCAGGAACTGGACGTGTTCGGCATGACCATGCCGATCGTCAAGCACAGCTTCCTGCCGCGCAGCGTCGACGACCTGCCGCGCATGTTCGCCGAGGCGTTCCGGATCGCGCGCAGCGGGCGCCCCGGGCCGGTCCTGATCGACCTGCCCAAGGACGTGCAGATGGCCGATGCCTCGCACCTGCCGGTGCACTCGCCGCTGCCGGTCGAAGCGGTGCCCGCTCCGCCCGACGCGGCGCTGCACGAGGCCGCGGCGCTCATGTCCCAGTGCACCCGGCCGGTGGTCTATGCCGGCGGCGGCGTGGTGCTGGGCGATGCGATCGACGCGTTCCGCGAGTTCGTCGACCTCACCGGCCTGCCCACGGTGCTCACGCTCAAGGCGCTGGGCGCGCTGCCGGCGCAGCACCCCTCCAACCTCGGCATGCTGGGCATGCACGGCAGCCGCGCGGCCAACATGGCGGTGCAGGAGTGCGACCTGCTGTTCGTGGTCGGTGCGCGCTTCGACGATCGCGCCACCGGCAAGCTGGCCGAGTTCGCCCCCAATGCGCGGGTCGTGCACTTGGATGGCGACTGCTGCGAGATCGGCAAGCTGCGCAGTGCCGACGTGTCGGTGCCGGGCGACATCGCCACGAGTCTCGGACGCCTGGCCGCGCCGCTGGCGGCGCAGATGGAAGGCCGGCACGCGGCCCCGCGCAAGGCCTGGCGGGACCTGTGCGCGCAGCGCCGCAGTCGCCACGCCCCGCGTTATGACGCGCCCGGCGAGAAGGTTTACGCCCCGGCCCTGCTCAAGCGCCTGAGCGAGCTGGCGCCGCACGCGATCGTCGCCTGCGACGTCGGCCAGCACCAGATGTGGGTGGCGCAGCACTGGCGCTTCCAGCACCCGCGCCAGCACCTGACCAGCGGCGCGCTGGGCGCGATGGGCTTCGGCCTTCCGGCGGCGATGGGCGCCCAGATGGAGAGCCCGGCCGCGCAGGTGGTCTGCGTCAGCGGGGACGGCTCGTTCATGATGAACATCCAGGAGCTGGCGACCATCCGTCGCTACCGGCTGCCGGTGAAGATCGTCCTGCTCGACAACTCCGCGCTGGGCATGGTCCGCCAGTGGCAGGAACTGTTCTTCGAGAAGCGCTATTCGGAGATCGACCTGTCCGACAACCCGGACTTCGCCGAAGTCGCGCGCGCGTTCGGCATCCAGGCGCTGCATGTGGACAAGGCCGCCGGTGTGGACGACGCGCTGCGCGCCCTGCTGGCGACCGAGGGCCCGGCCCTGCTGCACGTGGCAATCGACACGGCCGCCAACGTCTGGCCGCTGGTGCCGCCCAACCACAACAATGCGCAGATGATGGACCCGGACGATGCCGGCACGCTGGACACCGGCGAACCGGCCGCAACGTCGGCCACCTCCGCGGCTTCCGGGGAAACGAACAATGCGCTACCAGCTTGACTTCGTCCTGCGCCGGGCTGAGGGCGTGCTGCCACGGATCCTCGGCGCAACCGAGCGCCGCGGCTTCCGCCCGCTC
Organism: Pseudomonadota bacterium; assembly: GCA_023444765.1. Classification (GTDB taxonomy): domain Bacteria; phylum Pseudomonadota; class Gammaproteobacteria; order Xanthomonadales; family Xanthomonadaceae; genus Luteimonas. The sequence continues at coordinate 9,134 of JAEXLY010000253.1, forward strand.
GCGGTGACCGGCGAAGCCGGCGCCGACGGCGACCAGTGGCAGCTCCGCGTGACCGTGGAAGGCGAACGCGCCGACACCACGCTGCAGGCGCAGCTGTCAAAGCTCTATGACTGCCTGTCGGTCCAGGTGCAGCCCTGCCCCTGATCGGGCCTCCTCCCCCCACTCCTGCCGGACACCCCATGAGCGCCACCGTTACCCCCATCGCAGAAGCGCAGGCCCGCCACGCGTGCGCGGCCCAGCCCGTCGCCGCCCAGACGCTGGCCTGGTTCGACGGCGTGCTGGTCCCGGTCGAGGGCGTCCAGGCCGGCCTGACCACGCATGCGATGCACTACGGAAGCGGCGTGTTCGAGGGCATCCGCGCGTACGCCACCGCGGAGGGCGCAGCGGTGTTCCGGCTGCCGGAGCACCTGGAGCGCATGCGCAAGGGCGCGGAGATGTTCGGCCTGCCCTTCGATGCCGCGCAATGCGCCCAGGCCACATTGGCGACGCTGCGCGCGAACGGTCATCGGGATGCCTACATCCGCCCGCTGGCCTGGTTCGGCGAAGGCAGCTTCGGGCTCGACGTGGAAGGCCACGTGCCGCACCTGATGGTGGCCACGACCGCGACCCAGGTGCACCTCAACGGCAGCCGCGCGCGCCTGGGCGTGGGCCGCTGGCGTCGCAACCCGGCCGATTCGCTGCCGCCCCTCAAGCTGTGCGGCGGATACGTCAACTCGATCCTGGCCAAGCGCGAAGCCAAGGCGCGCGGTTTCGACGAAGCCCTGTTCACTGACCGCGAGAACAACGTGGTCGAGTGCACAGGCGCCAACGTGTTCATGGTCAAGGACAGGCGCATCACCTCGGTCGAACACCGCGACGCCCTGCCCGGGATCACCCGCGACACCCTGCTCCAGCTCAGCGGGGCGGAAACGCGCATGGTGCCGCTGTCGGAACTGCTCGATGCCGACGAAGTGTTCGCCTGCGGCACCGCCGCCGAGGTCGCGCCGGTGGCGCAGATCGAGGACCGGGTGTACGGCGACAACCCGGTGACGCGCGAGCTGCAATCGCTGTACGCGCGTGTCGTGCGCGGCCAGGAAGGCGCCTGGCGCCACTGGCTGACGTCGGTCTGATGGACCCGGCCGTAGCCAGCACCATCGACGTGTCCGCCAGCGACGTGCTGGCGGCGCAGGCGCGGCTGCGCAGGTACCTGGACGTCACCCCCACCCACTACGCCGAGCGCTTCGGCACCTGGCTCAAGCTCGAGAACCTGCAGCGCACCGGCTCGTACAAGGTGCGCGGCGCGCTCAACGCGCTGCTGGCCGCGCGCGAGCGCGGCGACGACCGCTACGTGATCACCGCCTCGGCCGGGAACCACGCCCAGGGCATGGCCTGGGCCGCGTACCGGCTGGGGATTCCCGCGATCACGGTGATGCCCAGGACCGCGCCGGAAACCAAGGTCGCCGGCGTCGCCCACTGGGGCGCCACCGTGCGCCTGCACGGCGAGACCTACGACGAAGCCAAGGCCTTCGCGAAGGAGCTGGCCGAGCACAACGGCTTCCGCCTGCTGTCGGCCTTCGACGATCCGGACGTCATCGCCGGCCAGGGCACCGTCGGCCTGGAGATCGCCGCGGCGATGAACCCGGACGTGGTGCTGGTGCCGATCGGCGGCGGCGGCCTGGCCTCCGGCGTGGCGCTCGCGCTCAAGTCCCAGGGCGTACGCATCGTCGGCGCGCAGGTGGAGGGCGTGGATGCCATGAGCCGCGCGCTCGAGGGCGACCGCAGCCTGGTCGACCCGCGGCCGACGCTGGCCGACGGGGTGCGGGTCAAGGAGCCCGGCTACCTGACCGAACGGCTGCTGCGCGAACTGCTGGACGACGTGGTGATCGTGCGCGAGGCCGAACTGCGCGAAACCCTGGTCCGCCTGGCGCTGGAAGAGCACGTGATCGCCGAAGGCGCGGGCGCACTGGCGCTGGCCGCGGGCAAGCGCGTGGCGGGCAAGCGCAAGTGCGCGGTGGTCTCCGGCGGCAACGTCGATGCCGGCGTGCTCGCCGCCCTGCTGTCGGAGGTCCGTCCGCGTCCGCCGCGCAAGCCGCGCCGGCGCGTGCGCGAGCGACTTCCCCTGCCGGCGGCGAAGCTGCCACCGCTTCCCGCCGGCCTCTCCGTCCCTGCAACGCCCCAGCCGCGCAAATCTGCGCCGAGTACCATCCGAAAGGACCTGCCCGAGGAACTCCTCGCATGAGCACCAGCCCCGACTTCGTACGCATCTTCGACACCACCCTGCGCGACGGCGAACAGTCCCCCGGCTGCAGCATGACGCCGCAACAGAAGGTGGTGATGGCGCGTGCGCTCGCCGAGCTCGGCGTGGACATCATCGAAACCGGTTTCCCGGCCAGTTCGCAGTCCGATCGCGACGCCACCGCGCAGATCGTGCGCGAGCTGCGCGATACCACCCTGGCCGTGCTCTCGCGCTGCCTGCCCGGCGACATCCAGGCCTCGGCGCGCGCGCTCGAAGGCGCGGCGAAGCCGCGCATCCACGTCTTCCTGTCCACCAGCCCGCTGCACCGCGAGCACAAGCTGCGCATGAGCCGCGAGCAGGTCATCGATTCCATCGGCACCCACGTGGCGATGGCGCGCCGCTACGTCGACGACGTCGAGTTTTCGCCCGAGGACGGCACCCGCACCGAGGAAGATTTCCTGCACCAGTCCGTGGCCGTGGCGATCGCGGCCGGGGCCACGACCATCAACGTGCCCGACACCCTGGGCTACACCACGCCAGAGGAGATCCGCGGGCTGTTCGAGCGCATGATCGCCAACATCCCGGGCGCGAAGGACGTCGTGTTCAGCGCGCATTGCCACAACGACCTGGGCCTGGCCGTCGCCAACTCGCTGGCCGCGATGGAGGGCGGCGCGCGCCAGATCGAGTGCACCGTCAACGGCATCGGCGAGCGCGCCGGCAACGCCGCGCTCGAGGAACTGGTGATGGCGCTGAAGGTGCGCAACGCCTTCTACGGCATCGACACGCGCATCGACACCCGTCGCCTGGTGCCGACCTCGCAGCTGCTGCAGCGACTGATCGGCATGCCGGTCCAGCGCAACAAGGCGATCGTGGGCCAGAACGCATTCGCGCACGAGTCCGGGATCCACCAGCACGGCATGCTGCGCAACCGCAGCACCTACGAGATCATGAATCCCTCCGACGTGGGCTGGCCCGACACCAAGATGGTGCTGGGCCGCCACAGCGGCCGCGCGGCCGTCGGCCACCGCCTGCGCGCGCTGGGCTACACCATGGAGGACGAGCAGCTCGACCAGGTGTTCGCCCGGTTCAAGGACCTGTGCGAGCAGCAGCGCGTGGTGGAGGACGACGACCTGGAGCGCCTGATCGACGGCGGCGTCGTCGGCCAGGGTTACCGCCTGTCGTCGATGACGATCAGCGACCGCGGGCAGCGCGCCAGCGCGCAGATCGAACTGTCCGATCCCGACGGCAGGAAGGTCAGCGAACGCGCGCTGGGCGACGGCCCGGTGGATGCGCTGTTCGCTGCGCTGTCGAACGCGACCGGCGTCAAGCTGTCGCTGGAGAGCTACAGCGTGCACAGCGTCGGCCTGGGCACCGACGCACAGGGCGAGGCCGCGTTGAGCGTCCACCACGAAGGCGTCGAGTACCAGGGCAGCGGTACCAGCCGCGACATCATCGAGGCCAGCGCGCTGGCCTGGCTGGACGTGGCCAACCGCATCCTTCGGCGGACCCCCGCCACGACGCCCGACCTCGACGCCCGCGCGAGCGCCTGATCCGCCGCTCGGCCGCCGGCCGCGCAGGAGCGGCGCTTTGTCGCCCGTCTTCTTCCACCTTTCAACAGAAGTCCATGCACGCTGACATCGTCGTACTCCCCGGGGACGGGATCGGTCCCGAAATCATCGCAGCCACCCTTCCCGTCCTGGATGCCGTCGCCCGCCGTTTCGGCCACGACTTCCGCTATTCCGAGCACGACATCGGCGGCGTCGCCATCGACCGCCATGGCGAGCCGCTGCCCGCCACGACGCTGGAGGCCGCCCGCCGCGCCGATGCGATCCTGCTCGGTGCCGTCGGCGGACCGAAGTGGTCCGATCCCAACGCGAAGGTGCGGCCCGAGCAGGGCCTGCTGGCGATCCGCAAGGCGCTGGGGCTGTTCGCGAACCTGCGGCCTGTCAAGCCGCACCCGGCCGCGCTCGGCGCCTCGCCGATCAGGGCCGAACTGCTGGAGGGCGTGGACATCGTGGTGGTGCGCGAACTCACTGGCGGCATCTACTTCGGCGACAAGACCCGCAGCGACACCGAGGCCACCGACCTGTGCCGCTACAGCGTGGCCGAGATCGAGCGCGTGGTGCGCAATGCCGCGACGCTCGCGCGCCAGCGCCGTGGACACCTGACCTCGGTCGACAAGGCCAACGTGCTGGAAACCTCGCGCCTGTGGCGCGACGTGGCCGCCCGGGTGATGCGCGAGGAGTTCCCGGAAGTGACGCTGGAACACCAGCTGGTCGACTCGATGGCGATGCACCTGCTGTCGAAGCCGCGCGCCTACGATGTGATCGTCACAGAGAACATGTTCGGCGACATCCTCACCGACGAGGCCTCGATGCTGGCCGGCTCGCTGGGGCTGCTGGCCTCGGCCTCGCTCGGCGCGGGCAAGGTGGGGATCTACGAGCCCATCCATGGTTCGGCTCCGGACATCGCCGGCAAGGGGATCGCCAACCCCTACGCCACCATCCTGAGCGCTGCGCTGCTGCTGCGCCACTCGCTGGGGCTGGAAGAAGAGGCCGAGGCCGTGGAAGCCGCGGTGTCCGCGGCGCTGGATGCGAAGGTATTCACCGCCGACCTCGCCGGCAGCGCGGGCGTCGATACCGGCCGCGCCGCGCAGGCGGTCCTCGAGCGGCTGGCCTGAGATGATCGCCGGCGCAGCGCCGGCCCTTGAACACCTTCGCAACAGGGGAACCAGATGGGGCTTTCCAGGAACGAATTTCTTGCGCGCGTTGAGCGGCGCGATCCGGGGCAGCCTGAATTCCTGCAGGCGGTGAAGGAGGTCACGGCCAGCCTGTGGCCGTTCCTGGAGCAGTTCCCCGAGTACAACCGCGACGGTTTGATGGAGCGGCTGGTCGAGCCCGAGCGCGTGGTCCAGTTCCGCGTCAGCTGGGTGGACGACCACGGCAGGGTGCAGGTCAATCGCGCCTGGCGCGTGCAGCACAGTTCGGCGATCGGGCCGTTCAAGGGCGGCATGCGCTTCCACCCGTCGGTGAACCTGTCGATCCTGAAGTTCCTGGCCTTCGAGCAGACCTTCAAGAATGCGCTGACCACGCTGCCGATGGGCGGCGGCAAGGGCGGCGCGGACTTCGACCCCAAGGGCAAGAGCGATGGCGAGGTGATGCGCTTCTGCCAGGCGCTGATGCTGGAGCTGTATCGCCACCTGGGGCCCGACACCGACGTCCCGGCCGGCGACATCGGCGTGGGCGCGCGCGAGGTCGGCTACATGGCCGGCATGATGAAGAAGCTGTCCAACCAGGCCGGATGCGTGTTCACCGGCAAGGGCCTGTCCTACGGCGGCAGCCTGATGCGACCGGAGGCGACGGGCTACGGCACCGTGTATTTCGTCGAGCAGATGCTGCACCACGCCCGGCGCGAGACCCAGGGCGCGCGCGTGCTGATCTCGGGCTCGGGCAATGTCGCCCAGTTCGCCGCGATCAAGGCCGAGGAACTGGGCGGCAAGGTGCTCACCTTCAGCGATTCGGACGGCACCCTCTACGCGCGTGACGGTTTCGACACCGAGGCCATCCGCGAGGTCGCCGAACTCAAGAACCTGCGTCGCGGCCGGTTGTCGGAACTGGCCGACGACGGGCGCTTCGAGTACCTGCCCGGCAAACGGCCCTGGCACATCCCGGCGGAGATCGCCCTGCCCTGCGCCACCCAGAACGAGCTGGACGGAGACGATGCCCGCACCCTGGTGCACAACGGCGTGGTCTGCGTGGCCGAGGGCGCGAACATGCCCAGCACCCTCGAGGCGGTGGACGTGTTCCTGGACTCCGGAACGCTGTACGCGCCGGGCAAGGCGAGCAATGCCGGCGGCGTGGCGACGTCGGGACTGGAGATGAGCCAGAACGCGCTGCGCCTGTCCTGGCACCACGCCGAGGTGGACGAGCGCCTGCACGCGATCATGAAGGACATCCATGGCCACTGCGTGCGCCATGGCAAGCGCGAGGACGGCAGCGTCAACTACGTCGACGGCGCCAATATCGCCGGTTTCGTGAAGGTGGCCGACGCGATGCTGTCGCAGGGCGTGTTCTGAGTGCGCTTTTCCTTCTCCCCCCGCGGTGGAGGCGAGTTGCGCGCGAACCGCCGGTTCGCACGCGCCTGAACGTCCGGCGCGCCGCGCCGGCCCGGGATGCGCAACAACACGGTGCGTGGCGCCGGACGAGGGCCGGTGGGCAACCGGATCGCCCCGCCCTTTCACCCCCCCTCCCCAACCCCTCTCCCCGAGGCGGAGCGGTTCACGCCCTGCTTCCCTGGCCTCCTCCCGGAGGGGCTTAAACCCGCTCAGGCGTCGCCGAACAACCAGGGCTGCACCGCGCGATGGCGCGCTTCGAACGCAGAAATCGCATCGCGCTCCTGGAGGGTCAGGCCGATGTCGTCCAGGCCATGGTAGAGGCAGTGCTTGCGGAATGCGTCGATCTCGAAGCCGTGCTGCGAGCCGTCCGGGCGCGTCACTGTCTGCGCCGCCAGATCGACGGTGAGGGTGTAACCCCCGGTCGACTCGCATTGCGCGAACAGCAGGTCGACCACGTCGTCGGCCAGCACGATCGGCAGCAGTCCGTTCTTGAAGCTGTTGTTGTAGAAGATGTCGGCGAAGCTGGGCGCGATGATCGCGCGGAACCCGTACTCCTCCAGCGCCCATGGCGCATGCTCGCGCGAGGATCCGCAGCCGAAGTTCTCGCGCGCCAGCAGCACGCTGGCCCCGGCGTAGCGCGGCAGGTTCAGCACGAAGTCCGGGTTGAGCGGACGCGCGCTGCAGTCCTGCCCCGGCTGGCCCACGTCCAGGTAGCGCCATTCGTCGAACAGGTTCGGCCCGAAGCCGGTGCGCTTGATGGATTTGAGGAACTGCTTCGGGATGATCTGGTCGGTGTCGACGTTTGCGCGGTCGAGCGGGCAGACCAGGCCGGTATGGGTGGTGAAGGCTTTCATGTCCGTCCTCAGGCCTGCATGAGTTCGCGCACATCGACGAAGTGGCCCGCCACGGCGGCGGCGGCGGCCATCGCCGGGCTGACCAGGTGGGTACGCCCCCCGGCGCCCTGGCGGCCTTCGAAGTTGCGGTTGGAAGTGGAGGCGCAGTGTTCTCCACTGCCGAGCCTGTCGGGGTTCATCGCCAGGCACATCGAGCAGCCCGGCTCGCGCCACTCGAAGCCCGCCGCGATGAACACCCGGTCCAGCCCTTCGGCCTCGGCCTGCGCCTTGACCAGGCCCGAGCCCGGCACCACCAGCGCCTGCTTGACGGTGGATGCGACCCTGCGTCCCTTCGCCACCTCGGCGGCCGCACGCAGGTCCTCGATGCGCGAGTTGGTGCAGGAGCCGATGAATACGCGGTCCAGCCGGATCGTGGTGATCGGCTGGTTGGGCTGCAGGCCCATGTACTTCAGCGCGCGTTCGATCGAATCGCGTTTCACCGGGTCGGCTTCCTTCGCCGGGTCCGGTACGGCCTGGTCCACCGCCAGCACCATCTCCGGCGAGGTGCCCCAGCTGACCTGCGGCCTGATGTCCTCGGCGCGCAGTTCGACCACCGTGTCGAAACGCGCGTCCTCGTCTGATACCAGCGTCGTCCACAACGCCACGGCCGCGTCCCAGTCCGCGCCCTTCGGTGCGAACGGGCGCCCCTGCACGTAATCGATGGTCTTGTCGTCGACGGCGACCATGCCCACGCGCGCGCCAGCCTCGATGGCCATGTTGCAGATGGTCATACGGCCTTCGATCGACAGGTCGCGGATCGCACTGCCGGCGAACTCCAGCGCGTGGCCGTTGCCGCCGGCGGTGCCGATGCGGCCGATCACCGCCAGCACGATGTCCTTGGCGGTGACGCCGGGACCGAGCCGGCCCTCCACGCGCACCTGCATGTTCTTCATCTTCTTGGCCACCAGGCACTGGGTGGCCAGCACGTGCTCGACCTCGGAGGTACCGATGCCGTGCGCCAGCGCTCCGAAGGCGCCATGCGTGGAGGTGTGCGAATCGCCGCAGACGACCGTCATGCCCGGCAGGGTCGCGCCCTGCTCGGGGCCGACCACATGGACGATGCCCTGCCGCGGGTCGTTCATCCTGAACTCGAGGATGCCGAAGTCGTCGCAGTTCTCGTCGAGCGTTCGGACCTGCAGGCGCGACACCTCGTCGACGATCGCCTCCAGCCCGCCCTGGCGCTCGGCCTGCGTGGTCGGCACGTTGTGGTCGGGCGTGGCGAGGTTGGCATCCACGCGCCAGGGCTTGCGCCCGGCCAGGCGCAGTCCTTCGAAGGCCTGCGGCGAGGTGACCTCGTGCAGGATGTGGCGGTCGATGTAGATCAGCGAGGAGCCGTCATCGCGGCGCTTGACCTCGTGCATCTCCCACAGCTTGTCGTAGAGGGTCCTGCCGGACATGGGACGTTTCCTGGCTGTGTCGGCGCCGGCGGACGGGCGGCGACTGGGTTGTTCCCGATGCTAGGCACTTGCGCCCGATAACTCCAATTCATATTTTTCATTGATCCCATAACCAGTGCGACTGCATGGACCTGGCCAGTCTGGAGGCTTTTCTCGCCGTCGCCGACTGCGGCGGCTTCTCCGCCGCGGGTGAGCGCCTGCATCTCACCCAGCCTGCGGTGAGCAAGCGCATCGCGGCGCTGGAGCAGCACCTGGGGCGACGGCTGTTCGACCGCGTGGGCCGCGAGATCGCGCTGACCGAGGCCGGCCGCGCCCTGCTGCCGCGCGCGCGCCGCATCCTCGGCGAGATGGAGGACACGCGCCGCGCCCTGGGCAACCTGGACGCGGACGTGGCCGGCCGGCTGACCCTGGCCACCAGCCACCACATCGGCCTGCACCGGCTGCCGCCGCTGCTGCGGGCGTTCATCAGGAGCCACCCGCGGGTCGATATCGACCTCCGCTTCCTCGACTCCGAGCAGGCATGGGCCGACGTGCTGCATGGCCGGCTGGAGCTGGCAGTGACCACGCTCGGCCCGGCGGCGGCGCCGCTGCGGGCGGTGCCGGTCTGGGACGATCCGCTGGAGTTCGTGGTCGCGCCCGACCACCCGCTGGCCGCGCGTGGACGCGCCAGCCTGGCCGAACTGGCACGGCATCCGGCGGTGCTGCCGGACGCGAACACCTTCACCCACCGCATCGTCGCCGGGCGCTTCGCCGCCGACGGGCTCTCGCCGCACCTGCACATGACCACCAACGCGATGGAGACGCTCAAGATGCTGGCCGGCGTCGGCCTGGCCTGGAGCGTCCTTCCGCACTCGATGCTCGATGCCTCGACCGTGGTGCTGCGCGTGCCGGGTGTGCGGCTGCGCCGCCAGCTGGGCTATGTCACCCACGGCGGGCGCACGCTGTCGAACGCGGCGCGGGCGTTCATGGGCTTGCTGGATGCGGCGGCGAACGGCGCCAGGTCCTGACCGCTTCGTTTCTGTCCTTCCCCGCCTGTGGGGAAGGCCGGATGGGGGCCGCGCCGCAGGCGCCCGGCTGGACCCGTCTCGCCGGACCCACCCCCACCCCGGCCCTCCCCCGCACGCGGGGGAGGGAGCCGGAGCCAAGAGCGTGGTTACTGCGCCAGGGGCGGCGTGGGTTCGTCTCGCCGCACCCGGAACCAGGCCGCGTACAGGGCGGGCAGGAACAACAGGGTCAGCACCGTGGCAATGGTCAATCCGCCCATGATCGCCACCGCCATCGGCCCGAAGAACGCGCTGCGCGAGAGCGGGATCATCGCCAGGATCGCGGCCAGCGCGGTCAGCACGATCGGGCGGAATCGGCGCACGGTCGCGTCGATCACCGCGTCCCAGCGCGCATGCCCGCCGGCGATGTCGTGCTCGATCTGGTCGACCAGGATCACCGAGTTGCGCATGATCATGCCGGCCAGGGCGATCGTGCCCAGCATCGCCACGAAGCCGAACGGAACCCGGAAGGCGAGCAGGAACAAGGTCACGCCGATCATTCCCAGCGGAGCGGTCAGCAGTACCAGCAACGAGCGCGAGAGGCTGCGCAGCTGCAGCATCAGCAGGGTCACCACCACCAGCAGGAACAGCCCGAGGCCGGCCTTGATCGAGTCCTGGCCGCGAGCCGAATCCTCGACGGTGCCGCCGGTCTCGAGCAGGTAGCCAGCCGGCAGCGAGGCGCGGACATCCTCCAGCGTCGGCAGGATCTGCGCCACCACCGTGGGCGGCGTGACGCCGTCGCGGATGTCGGCGCGCACGGTGATGGTCGGCAGGCGGTCGCGATGCCAGATGATGCCGTCCTCGTAGCCGTATTCCAGCGTGGCCACCTGCGACAGCGGCACCGGGCCGCCCTCGCCGCCCGGGATCGCCAGGCTGCCCAGCAGCTCCAGGTGGGTGCGCTCGTCGGCGGCGCCCCGCAGCAGCACGCCGATCAGTTCGTTGCCTTCGCGGAAAGTGCTGACCTGGATGCCGCTGAGCGAACCCGACAGGAACCGCGCGATGCGCTGCGAACTGATGCCCAGCGCGCGTGCGCGATCCTGGTCGATGCGCAGGCGCACCACCCTGCTCGGCTCGCTCCAGTCCAGGTGCACGTTGGCCAGGTGGGGGTTCTCGCGTACGCGCTCGGCGACCTGGCTGGCAAGCTCCCGCACCCGGTCCACGTGTTCGCCGGAGACCCGGAACTGCACCGGATACCCGACCGGCGGGCCGTTCTCCAGCCGCGTCACGCGCAACTGCAGTTCGGGGAACCGGGGCACGACTTCGTCGAGCAGCCAAGCGCGCACCGCCTCGCGCGCGGCCAGGTCCTGCGCACGCACCACGAACTGCGCGAAGTTGGTCTGCGGCAGCTGCTGGTCGAGCGGCAGATAGAAGCGCGGAGATCCGGTACCGACGTAGGCGACGTAGTTGTCGACCCCCTCGCGGCCGGACAGCATGCCCTCCAGCCGCCGCACCTGCGTCTCGGTGGCGCGCAGCGAACTGCCCTCGGCCAGCTCCATGTCGATCATCAGTTCCAGCCGCGTGGAGTCGGGGAAGAACTGCTGCGGCACGAACCGGAACAGCGCCAGCGACAGCGCGAACGCGGCGATTGTCGCTGCGATCACCAGCCAGCGGTGCTGGAGCGACCAGTCGAGCAGGCCCCGGAACCGCTGGTAGAAGCGGGTTCCGTAGGGATCGTGCGCGGCGTTGCCCTCACCGCCGTTCCCCGGCGTGCGCTGGCCTGGCGCGAGGCCCTTCGCTGCATCGGCAGGGGCCGTTCGGGAACCCTCCCCCACGCCGGCCCTGCCCCGCAAGCGGGAGCGCAGGCGGGAGACGAAACCGGCAAGGCGCTGCGGCAGCGACGGCTTGCCGGCATGCCCTTGCATGTCCGGCAGCATCCTCTCACCCAGCCATGGGATGAACAGCACCGCGGCGATCCACGACACCACCAGCGCGATCGTCACCACCTCGAACAGCGAGCGCGTGTACTCCCCGACCCCCGAGCGCGCCGTGGCGATCGGCAGGAATCCGGCAGCGGTGACCAGGGTGCCGGTGAGCATCGGGAATGCGGTGTTGGTCCAGGCGAAGCCTGCGGCGCGGAACCGGTCGAAACCCTGCTCCATCTTGATGGCCATCATCTCCACCGCGATGATCGCGTCGTCGACCAGCAGCCCCAGCGCCAGCACCAGCGCGCCGAGCGAGATCTTGTGCAGGCCGACGCCGAACCAGTCCATCACCACGAAGGTCATCGCCAGCACCAGCGGAATCGACACCGCCACCACCAGGCCGGTGCGGAAGCCCAGCGAGAAGAAGCTCACCAGCAGCACGATCGCCACCGCCTCGGCCAGCACCTTGACGAACTCCCCCACCGAATCGCGCACGGCCGCGGGCTGGTCGGTGACCTTGCGCAGCTCCATGCCCGCCGGCAGGGTCTGCCCGATGCGGTCGAAGGCCGCATCGAGCGTCTCGCCCAGGCGCAGGATGTCGCCGCCCTCGCGCATCGATACTCCCAGGCCGATCGCGTCCTGGCCCATGAAGCGCATGCGCGGCGCGGCGGGGTCGGAGAACCCGCGCCGCACGGTGGCGACGTCGGCCAGGCGGATGGTGCGATCGCCCGCCCGGATCGGGAAGCTGCGGATGTCGTCGACCGTGGCGAAGGCGCCGTCCACGCGCAGCTGCACGCGGTCGCTCGCCGTTTCGAAGAAGCCCGCGGGCGCCACCGCGTTCTGCTGCGCCAGCGCCTCCTGCACCGCCTGCATCGGGATGCCGAGGGTGGCGAGCCTCGTATTGCTGAGTTCGATCCAGATCCGCTCGTCCTGGAGCCCGATCAGCTCGACCTTGCCGACGTTGTCGATTCGCTGCAGCTGCAGCTGGATGCGGTCGGCGTAGTCCTTGAGCACCGCATAGTCGAAGCCTTCGCCCGTCAGCGCGTAGATGTTGCCGAAGGTGTCGCCGAACTCGTCATTGAAGAACGGCCCCACCACGCCCTCGGGCAGGCTCGCGCGGATGTCGCCGATCTTCTTGCGTACCTGGTACCAGAGCTCCGGCACGTCGCGCGAATGGATCGAGTCGCGCGCCATGAAGATCACCTGCGACTCGCCCGGCCGCGAGTACGAGCGGATGTACTCGTACTCGCCGGTTTCCATCAGCTTCTTCTCGATGCGCTCGGTGACCTGGCGCGCCACCTCCTCGGCCGTGGCGCCCGGCCACAGCGTGCGCACCACCATGGCCTTGAAGGTGAAGGGTGGATCTTCCGAGCGCCCCAGTTGCAGATACGACAGCGCGCCGCCGATGGCGACCACGATCATGGCGTACAGCACCAGGCTGCGGTTGCGCAGCGCCCACTCGGACAGGTTGAAGCGCACCGCTCGGCGCCCCCCGGCCGGTTGCGGGCTCACCGCGCGGGGCCCGCCGCGAGCGGACGGTTCTCGCGGTCCACCGGCGCGACCACCTGGCCTTCGCGCAGCAGGTGTCCGCCGGCGGCCACGATCCAGTCGTCCGCCTCGATGCCCGACAGGACCGGGACCCGCGTCTCGCCCGGGCGGCCGGTCCGCACCGGGGCCAGCCGCAGCGTGCCGTCCGCCGGATCGACCACCCACACGGCATGGCCGCCGGCACCGTCCGGCTGCAGGGCCGACAGCGGCACGCTCAGCGCGGCATCTTCGCCGGCATGGCGCACGTAGACGCGCGCGCTCTGGCCCAGTTCCACCTGGGCGCCGGCATCGGCCTCCAGCGCGACACGCGCGGCGAAGGTCCTGGCCTGCGGATCGGCAGCTGCCGCGATTTCGCGGATGCGGCCCGGCAGGCGCCGGCCCGGCGAATCCCAGAGTTCGACCTCGGCCGGTTGTCCGAGGCGGAACTCGCCGATGCGCGACTCGGGCAGCGCGATCGCCACCTCGCGCGCGCCATCGCCCGCCAGCATGTAGACCGGCTGCCCGGCGGCGACGACCTGCCCGGCCTCGGCCAGGCGGCTGGCGACCACGCCATCGCGCGGCGCACGCAGTTGCGCGTAGGACGCCTGGTTGCGGGCGACGTCGAGCTGCGCCCGCGCAGCGCGTGCCTGCTCCTCGGCCGCGCGCCAGGCCGCGTCCTGTGCATCCATCGTCGACTGGCTGACCAGCTGGTCGCGGGCCAGCGCCTGGAATCGCGCCCGGTCGGCGCGGGCCCGGCCGAGTTCCGCTTCCGCCGCGGCAAGCTGCGCACGCGCGGCGTCGGCCTGCAGGCGCTGGTCGGCAGGGTCGAGTTCGGCCAGCAGCTGCCCATGTCGAACGTGCTCGCCGGCATCGACATGGCGGCGGACGAGATTGCCGCCGATGCGGAAGGCGAGCGGACTTTCCTCGCGCGCCCTGATCTCGCCCGCATAGGTGGACACGGCGGCCTCGGCACCGCCACGCGGCTGCTCGGCCAGGACCGGGCGCGGTTGCCTCGGAGCGTCGCCCGTTCCGCCACATCCGGCCAGAAGGGCGGCCAGCGCGGCGCCTGCGATCCTTGCGGGGAAACGCTGCTTGGTCTGCATCCGGAGCGCCGGGTGAATGCCAGGGCGCCCAGAGTATAAATAGCAAACCGATTAGTCTAGTATTCCTGCATGGCCTCCAAGCTTCCGCCCGCCGCCCAGCCCAGGCGCTCCACCGGACCCGGCCGTCCCAAGGACCTGGCCAAGCGCGCGGCGATCCTCGATGCCGCCTCGCGGATGTTCACCCGCTTCGGGTTCGAGGGCGCGAGCATGGACCAGATCGCCGCCGAAGCCGGCGTGTCCAAGCTCACCGTCTACAGCCACTTCGGCGACAAGGAAACGCTGTTCGGCGAGGCGGTCCGTCTGGTCTGCGATTCGCTGATGCCCGGGGACCTGTTCGTCGCCGATCCGTCCGCGCCCCTGCGCTCGCAGCTGGAGGGGATCGCGCGCGCGTTCTTCGCGATGATCACCAGCGAGGAGGCGCTTGCGACGCACCGCATGATGATGACCACGGGCGGCGACGAGCGCCTGCGGCAGCTGTTCTGGCAGGCGGGGCCGGAGCGCGTGCAGCGCGCGTTCGCCGCCTTTCTCGAGGCGCGGGCGGGCGAGCTCGATGTGCCCGACCTGACGCGGGCGGCCCGCCAGTTCTTCGCCCTGCTCAAGGGCGACCTGCACACGCGCATGGCCTGCGGCCTGTGCGAGCGCCCCAGCGCGGCCGGCGTCGACGAGCACGTCTCGGCCACGGTCGAGATGTTCCTGCGCGCCTACGGCCGCAGCCCGCAGCCGGGTCCGTGAGGCCGCAGGCCATCGGTCGCGGTGACTTCCGGCACTCAGCCGTGCCGGGGCCGCTGGCGATGATGGCCGCCGGGGAAATTGCGCGGTCGGGCCGGTAGAATCGCGTTCCCTACCCCCCTTTTTCCGGACCTCCAAGATGACGTTCGATTTCGCCAAGGCCCGCGAGTTCATGGTCGAGCAGCAGATCCGTCCCTGGGATGTGCTCGACGGTCGCGTGCTCGACGTGCTGGCACGGCTGCCGCGCGAGGCCTTCGTCGGCGAGCGCCACCGCGCCCTGGCCTACGCCGACCTGGAGCTGCCCATCGGGCACGGGGAAACCATGTTCAAGCCGGTGCTCGAAGGACGCGCGCTGCAGGCGCTGGAACTGCAGGGCGGCGAATCGGTGCTGGAGATCGGCGCCGGCAGCGGCTTCATGGCGGCCTGCCTGGCGTCGCTGGCACGCGAGGTGGTCAGCATCGAACGGCACGCCGATCTGGCCGGCGACGCGGCCGACCGCCTGCGCGCGCAGGGCATCGGCAACGTCTCGGTGATCGCCGCCGACGCGTTCGACTGGACGCCCGGCCGCCAGTTCGACGCGATCTGCGTGTCCGGTGCGGTCGACACGGTGCCGTCACGTTTCCTCGAGTGGCTGCGTCCGGGTGGTCGGATGTTCGTCGTGCATGGCCGCGCGCCCGCGATGGAAGCCGCGCTGGTGCACGGCGAGGTCAACGGCCACCGCATCGAGTCGTTGTTCGAAACCGGCCTGGCCTATCTGGCCGGCGCCGAGCCCCCGGCACAGTTCCAGTTCTGACCCGTTCCCGCATTCTTCGCCAAGGATTTCCGATGCTCCGCCGCCCCCTCGTTCTCTCCCTCGCCCTGGCCCTGACGTCGGCGCCGGTCTTCGCCGAAGACCTGATGCAGACCTACGAGCTGGCGCGGGCCAACGACCCGCAGCTGTCGATCGCGGAATCCCAGCGCCTGTCCACCCGCGAGAACGCCGTGCAGGCGCGTGCGGCACTGCTGCCGCAGATCGACGGCACCGCCATCCTGGGCCGCAACCATGACGCCGGCGAGACGGGCTCGGCGCGCAGCCGCAACTACACGGCCAGGCTGAGCCAGAGCGTGTTCAACCTCGGCACCATCTCCAACCTGCGCGCGCAGCGCAAGTACGCGACCGCCGCCGACTACGACCTGGAGGCCGCGGGAGACGAGCTGATCTCGCGCACCGCGAACGCCTACTTCGACGTGCTGGTCGCACTGGAGACGCTCAACGCCGCCGAGGCGGCCGAAGCCGCGTTCCAGAAGCAGTTCGACTATGCCGACCGGCGCCTGGAAGTCGGCCTGGCCCCGATCACCGACGTGCACGAGGCACGCGCGCAGTACGACGGCGCGCGCGCCAACACCATCCTGGCGCGCAACGCCCTTCAGGACGCCTACCAGGCACTGGCCGAAATCACTGGCACGCCGATCAATGCGCTGCGCGCGCTGCCCGAGGACTTCCGTCCGGAGCTCCCGGCCGGCGGCGATGCGGAGGCCTGGGTCCAGCGCGCGCTCGACAGCAATCCCAGCCTGCAGGCAGCGCAGTACGCGGTCGAGGGCGCCCAGCATGGCGTGACGACCGCCCGCGCCGCCCACCTGCCCTCGCTGGGCCTGGGCGTGACCTACAGCAACAACACCGGCTGGTATTCGCCCTCGCCCGGTTCGGTGGCACTCACCGAGGAAGGCCATTCGATCAGCCTGACCCTCAACGTGCCGATCTTCGCCGGCGGCGACACCCAGTCGCGCGTGCGCCAGGCGATCGCCGGCCGCGACATCGCCCAGGACCAGCTCGAGCAGGGCCGTCGCGCGGTCGAGCGCAACACCCGCTATGCCTACCAGGCGCTGGTGGCGGGCATCAGCGAGGTGGAAGCGAGGCGCCTAGCGCTGGTCGCCGCCCAGAGCGCCTACGACGCCTCGCAGGTGGGCCTGGAAGTCGGCACGCGCACCGTCATCGACGTGCTGATCAACCAGCAGAACCTGTTCGTCGCCCGCCAGAACTACGCCACCGCGCGTTACAACTACCTGCGCAACCGCCTGCTGCTCGAGCAGGCCGCCGGCACGCTGGACGCAGCCACGGTGCAGGACGTCAATCGCCTGCTGACCGTGGATACCACCGCACCGGTGCCGCAGCCGCAGCAGCAGTAGCGGCAGAGGGCGCGCCAGGGGAATCCGGCGCCGGCCCCGGGGCGGCGCCGTGGGTTGCGGGCGCTGTCGGGGCGCGCGGCTT
>JAEXLY010000267.1 GCA_023444765.1 Pseudomonadota bacterium
CGCGCAGATCCGGATAGCGCTTCAGGATCTCGACGGCCTCGTTCAGGATCTGCACCGCGTCAGGACGCAGCGTCGACTTGTCGAAGTCGAAGTTCACGCCGTTGAGGTCGATCGTGATCGGAGCCGGGGCCGGCGGCGGAGCCGGCTGGGCCGGCGGCGGCGGCGGCGGCGGGGCGACCGGAGCGGTCGGCTCCGGGCCCAGCGGGATCACCACGCCCAGCGAGGCGATCACGTCGCCGAAGTAGCTCTCTTCCTGCTGGTGCGGATAGCCCGAGGAATCGAAGCCCGCCTCGGCGGCGAAGCTCGAGTCGTCGAAGTCGAAGCGGGTCGCCAGCTCGGCACGGACCGCGACGCGACGGCTGAAGTCGCTCTGGATGCCCACGCCCAGCTTGGCTGCCAGGTTGCCGTCCTCGCGCTGGAACAGCTCCGGCGAGGTCGCCAGCACGTACTCTTCCTCGGAGCGCTGGTAGCCCAGGCCGAACAGCACATAGGGAGACCAGTTGCGCTCGGGCGAAATGAAGTGGCGGCGGAAGTCCAGCGAGATGCCGTACTGGCTCCACAGCAGGTCCTTGTTGTGCTCGAAGCCGGGGTTCTGGTAGTTCAGCGCACCTTCCACCGACCATTCCGGGCTGATGAACTTGCCCAGGCCCAGACCCAGCGCCCACACGTCTTCGGTGCGGCGATCTTCGTCCTGGAGGTTGAACCCGACCGAGCCGGTCAGATACCAGCGATCATCGAATTCCTGCGCGGACGCCGCCTGGGCCACGCCGAGGCCGCCGAGCAGTGCGAGGGTGAGGAGTTTCGTCTTCGTCATTTCGGATTCCTTGAAAGGACTTGCCATCGGATTGCGACCCCGTGTCCCACTCGTGCGACGTCCGGTGCCATGTGTCTTGCCCAGTCCCAGGCTGCAGACTGAACGCACCGCGGCAGATTAGGTTTAACGCCGTGAAGGGCATGTTAACAACCGTATAACTTTCTGATGGCGCCCTGCCCACGCGGCTGTACCGGGCCCAACCCGTCCCAGACCGTCCGTCGCATGGATTGAGACCGGCCGCAGGGACACTGGCATCTGCCGCATTTGCCCCCATACCCGCGGCTCGCTAGGCTGACCGGTTCCTCCGGCTGCCCTCCCCCAGCCCCTAACGGAACCCCGTCCGATGGCGATGGACACCATCCGCATTCGCGGTGCCCGCACCCACAACCTCAAGAACGTCGACCTCGACCTGCCGCGCGACAAGCTGATCGTGTTCACCGGCCTGTCCGGGTCGGGCAAGTCGTCGCTCGCGTTCGACACCATCTACGCCGAAGGCCAGCGCCGCTACGTCGAGTCGCTGTCGGCCTATGCCCGGCAGTTCCTCAGCGTGATGGAGAAACCGGACGTCGACCATATCGAGGGCCTGTCGCCGGCGATCTCGATCGAACAGAAGTCCACCAGCCACAACCCGCGCTCGACCGTGGGCACCATCACCGAGGTCTACGACTACCTGCGCCTGCTCTATGCACGCGTGGGCCTGCCGCGCTGCCCCGACCACGGCTACCCGCTGGAGGCGCAGACGGTGAGCCAGATGGTCGACCAGGTCCTCGGCCTGGACCCCGACCAGCGCTGGATGCTGCTTGCGCCGGTTGTGCGCGAACGCAAGGGGGAGCACGCGCAGGTGTTCGAGCAGCTGCGCGCCCAGGGCTACGTCCGCGTGCGCGTGGACGGCGCGCTGCACGAGATCGACGCGGTGCCGCCGCTCGCGCTGCGCCAGAAGCACACCATCGAAGCGGTCATCGACCGGTTCAAGGTGCGCAGTGCCGACGAGGAGTCCGCGGCCGGCTTCCGTCAGCGGCTGTCCGAGTCGTTCGAGACCGCGCTCAAGCTTGGCGAAGGCATGGCATCGGTGCAGTCGATGGATGACGAGGCCACGTCGCCGCTTCTGTTCTCCTCCAAGTACTCCTGCCCGGTGTGCGAGTACGCATTGCCCGAGCTGGAACCCCGCCTGTTCTCGTTCAACTCGCCCCAGGGCGCCTGCCCGACCTGCGACGGGCTGGGCGTCTCGCAGTTCTTCGATCCGGCGCGCGTGGTCGTCCATCCCGAACTCTCGCTCGCCGCGGGCGCCGTGCGCGGTTGGGACCGTCGCAACGCCTATTACTTCCAGCTGATCCAGTCGCTGGCCCGGCACTACGGTTTCAAGGTGGACACGCCCTGGCAGGAGTTGCCCGAGGCATCCCGCGAGGCAGTGCTGTTCGGCAGCGGGAACACGACCATCACCTTCAGCTATGTCACCGATGCGGGCGGGCGTACGCAGCGCAAGCACCGCTTCGAGGGCATCGTCCCCAATCTCGAGCGCCGCTATCGCGAGACCGAGTCGGCCGCCGTGCGCGAGGAACTGGCCAAGTACATCAGCGAGCGCCCCTGCACCGAGTGCGGCGGGGCCCGCCTGAACCGCGCCGCGCGCAACGTATTCGTCGCCGATCGTCCGCTGCCGGACCTGGTGGTACTGCCGATCGACGAGGCGCGTGCGTTCTTCGCCAAGCTGCAGCTGGCCGGCTGGCGCGGCGAGATCGCCGCCAAGATCGTCAAGGAGATCAACGAGCGCCTCGGCTTCCTGGTCGACGTCGGGCTGGACTACCTCACGCTCGAACGCAAGGCCGACACCCTGTCCGGCGGCGAGGCGCAGCGCATCCGCCTGGCCTCGCAGATCGGCGCCGGCCTGGTGGGGGTGATGTACGTGCTCGACGAACCCTCGATCGGACTGCACCAGCGCGACAACGAACGCCTGCTGGGCACCCTGACGCGCCTGCGCGACCTGGGCAACACGGTGATCGTCGTCGAACACGACGAGGATGCCATCCGCCTGGCCGACCACGTCGTGGACATCGGTCCCGGCGCCGGCGTGCATGGCGGCGAGGTGGTGGCCCAGGGCAAGCCTGCCGACATCCTCAAGGCGCCGCGCTCGCTGACCGGGCAGTACCTGTCCGGCAAGCGCCAGATCGCGATCCCGGCCCAGCGCCACAAGCCCAACCCGAAGATGCAGCTGCGGCTGCTCGGCGCGTCCGGCAACAACCTCAAGGACGTCGACCTGGTCGTCCCGTCCGGCCTGTTCACGGCCATCACCGGCGTGTCCGGATCGGGCAAGTCGACCCTGATCAACGATACCCTCTACGCCCTCGCGGCCAACGAGATCAACGGCGCCTCGCACAGCGCTGCGCCGTACCGCGAGGTCCATGGCCTGGACCTGTTCGACAAGGTGGTGGACATCGACCAGTCGCCGATCGGTCGGACCCCCCGCTCCAATCCGGCGACCTACACCGGCCTGTTCACGCCGTTGCGCGAGCTGTTCGCGCAGGTCCCGGAGGCGCGCGCCCGCGGCTACTCGCCGGGACGTTTCAGCTTCAACGTGCGCGGTGGACGCTGCGAGGCCTGCCAGGGCGACGGCCTGCTCAAGGTGGAGATGCACTTCCTGCCCGATGTTTACGTCCCGTGCGACGTGTGTGCAGGCAAGCGCTACAACCGCGAGACGCTGGAGATCCTCTACAAGGGCTACAGCATCCACGACGTGCTGGAGATGACGGTCGAGGATGCGCTGGCGCTGTTCGAACCGGTGCCCTCGATCTCGCGCAAGCTCGAGACCCTGGTGGACGTGGGCCTGAGCTACATCAAGCTCGGACAGCCCGCGACGACGCTCTCTGGCGGCGAGGCGCAGCGTGTGAAGCTGTCCAAGGAGCTGTCGCGCCGCGACACGGGGCGCACGCTCTATATCCTCGACGAGCCCACCACCGGCCTGCACTTCCACGATATCGAGCACCTGCTCGCGGTCCTGCACAAGCTGCGCGACGACGGCAACACG
This sequence comes from Pseudomonadota bacterium, assembly GCA_023444765.1. Taxonomy (GTDB): domain Bacteria; phylum Pseudomonadota; class Gammaproteobacteria; order Xanthomonadales; family Xanthomonadaceae; genus Luteimonas. The sequence continues at coordinate 3,834 of JAEXLY010000267.1, forward strand.
GTGGTGGTGATCGAACACAACCTGGACGTGATCAAGACCGCCGACTGGGTGGTCGACCTGGGTCCAGAGGGCGGCCACCGCGGCGGTACGATCATCGGCCAGGGAACTCCGGAGGAGATCGCGCGCCTGCCCGCCTCCCACACCGGCCGGTTCCTCGCACGCATCCTCGGCGTGGACGCCAAGCCCGCGCGCCGGCGCTCGGCCGCCTGATCGTGCGGCAGCCCCGCCTCTCCGCCTGCCTGCCACGAGTTCCGCAACCATGAGCCTGGACAACCGCACCGCCCTGTTCCGCCTGCCGATCGAACTGCGCTGGCGCGACCTGGACGCGTTCAACCACGTCAACAACTCCAACTTCATGACCTACCTGGAGGAGGCGCGGATCCGCTGGTTCGAGTCGCTGGGCGAACCCTGGCTGACCGAGACCTTTGCCCCGTTGCTGGCCGCCGTGCAGATGAACTACCGGGTGCCGATCCCCTACCCGGCACGTGTGGTCGTGGAGCTCTTCGCTGACCGCGTCGGCACCACCAGCGTGACCATCGGGCACCACATCGCCGCCGAGGACGGGACGGTGCTGTACGCCGACGGACACGTGGTCATGGTGTGGATCGACCGGGCGACCGGACGTCCCACCGCGCTGCCCGAAGCGGTGCGGCGGATGGCCGGGGGCTGAGGGATACCGCTCACGCCTCCTCGCGCCCACCCTTGACCACCGCAAGCCGGCTCCATCGCGCCTCGGGCCGGGCTTCGTGCAGGCCATGCCGCAGCATCAGGCGGTACAGGGTGACGCGCGAAATGCCGAGTTCGTCGGCCGCCGGTCCGACCCGCTGGCCGTTGCGGGCCAGCGCACGCTCGATCGCCGCCCGTTCCCCCTCGCGCCGCGCCAGTTCGATGGTGACGCCCGCCCCGTCGTGCTCCTCCCCCGCTTCCAGCCGCAGGTCGCGTGCGGAGATGTAGCAGCCCTCGGCCATCACCATGGCCTCGCGCACGCGATTGATCAGTTCGCGAACGTTGCCCGGCCAGGGGTAGGCCTGCATCGCGCGCAGGGCGCAGGCCTTGAACCCCTTGGGCCGCGACGGCACGTCGCCGGCATGGCGGTGGAGGGCATGGTGGGCGATCAGCGCGATGTCGTTGCCGCGTTCGCGCAGCGCCGGCATGCGCAGCTCGATGACCCGCAGGCGATGGTAGAGGTCGGCACGGAAGCGCCCGTCTTCCACCGCCTTGTGCAGCTCGACGTGGGTGGCCGATACGATCCTGGCATCGACGCGGATCGGCTCGCGCCCACCCAGCCGCTCGATCCGTCCCTCCTCGAGGAAACGCAGCAGCGAGGACTGCGACTCCATGGGCAGGTCCGCCACCTCGTCCAGGAACAGGGTGCCGCCATGGGCCTGTTCCACCCGTCCGAGCTTGCGCTGGACCGCCCCGGTAAACGCGCCGCGCTCGTAGCCGAACAGTTCGGACTGCATCAGGCTGTGCGGGATGGCGCCACAGTTGATCGCCACGAAGGGCATGCCGCGACGCCGCGACTGGCGGTGGATCGCGGCGGCGGCCAGTTCCTTGCCGGTGCCCGTCTCGCCGGACAGGAACACCGGTGCTTCGCTGCGGGCGGCCTTGCGCACGCGGACGGCCAGCCGACGCATCGCCTCGCTCTCGCCCACCATGCCGGGCAGCGGCGTGCAGTCCGTCTCCATCGACGCCCCCAGGGGAAGCCGGGCCATGACCATCGCGTGGTCCATCACGATCGACAGCGTGAGCGCGTCGCAGGGCAGCGTCACGTAGTCGTGGCAGTAGGCATGCACGAGCCGCCGGACGCCCTCGCACTCGAGCTGACCGGGTCGCAACACCGCGACCCACTGCAGTCCCGGCAGGACCAGTGCGGCCGCCAGTTGCGGCTGGGCGATCAGTTCGCGGGCAGCCGCATCCGGAACGCCACGCAGATCGAGGAGTCCGACAGCGGGAGCATCCGGCCAGGCCCGCCTCGCCGCCGCCTGCGCCGGGCTTTCCGGATCCGGGACATCCCAGCCTGCCGCACGCAATCCGTGCCCGAGTTCGCCTCCGTCGGGGAAAGGGACCAGCTGGACGTGGATCAAGGTACGCGCGTCCGTCATGCGGGACAGCTCCCTGCATCCTCCCCCGGTGGACGCCAGTGTTGTTTGTTGTTGTCGTCCTCCCAACGCAGCGCGCGCGACCTCGCGGACACGCGGCTCAACACATTGCTGAATGACGTCCGGAGCGCGCGCGGCGCGAGGCTAGAAGCTGACCGGAACGCGCACGGCGAGCGACACGTCCGGCGTATCGCGGGTGACGCCCACCCCAAGCGCCACGGTCAGGCTGGCGCGCTCGCTCAGTCGGTACGAGCCGCCGATCACCAGCGTGCCCAGCACGATGCGGACCGCACCGGGTGCGTCCTCGCCGTTCTGCTTGGTGCGGTCGACGATACTCTGGTCGTATCCGAAGCTCACCGCCGCGCGCTCGTTGAGTGCCAGCCCCATGCCGAAGTTGAACCCGATGATGTCGCCGGCATCGACCGTTCCCAGCAGTTCGGTCGTGGTCTGCGGAAAGCCTTCGGGCGCCCCGGACAGCACGGTCCTCGACACGTTCTCGCGTTCGAAGTTGTGCAGGTAGCTGAGGCTGCCGAAGAACACCACCGGGTCGGAGGCGTACAGCCAGGTGATCCCCGGCTGGAGCGCGGCGAAGCCGCTGCCCATCGGCAGCTCCAGCGGCAGGCCGGTGCCGGTGGCATTGGCCACGCAGCGGGTCACGCAGTCGGTGACCACCTCGAACAGGTCGCGCCCCGTGCGCGTCTTGTAGCGCAGCCACAGCACGTAGAAGGGACGGTCGGCCGCGCCCTGGTTGAGCTGGTAGCGGGCGGTGAGTTCGATGTCCCCAAGCCCCTTGCCGTCGGCCTGGAAGACGCTGTCCTGGGCCGACCCGGTGAAGATCTCGCGGCTGACCGTATCGCTGCTGATGTAGGAGAACGGCACCTTCGCTTCCAGTTCGAAGCGTCCGCCGAGGCCATACCGCGCGGCCAGGGCCGCGGTCATGCTGGTGGTCTTGACCTGGCGCACGTCGATCAGCCCGATCAGGATGGCCGGGATCACGGTGTAGCCGACCAGCGCGACGCGATCGTTGCTGGAATAGCCGAACTGGAAGGAGGGTTCGAGCACCAGCCTGCCGGCAGGCGTCAGGACCCCTGGCTGCTCGAAGATGCGTGCCACCTCCGGCGGCCGTTCCTCGGGTTCGGGGGGGCGGCCGACCTGTGCGTCGGCCACCATCGCCTCGCCCGCCTGTCCGCCGGGCGCCTGCTGGGCCGCCGCGGCCGGCGCGAAGGTGGCGCTGGCCTGCCCGGTCGCCAGTGGCAGCCCGGCCAGCGCCGGGTTGTCGCCGCGTGCGCGGAGATCGTCGAGGCCGGACGCACCGGGTTCCCGCTGCAACCCGTCGAGCACGGCCTGCTGTCGCGACACCGTTGCCTGCAGGGCTTCGATCTGGCGATCCTGCTCGGCGAGCCGCGCTTCCATCAGGCGCAGACGCTCCTCGTGTGAGGCGTCCTGGGCCCAGGCCGATCCCGCCACCATGCAGCCGGCGAGCAGCGGCCAGGCCCGAAGGCCACGAAACGCCGATGGCGGGTCCGGCACGTTGCGGAGCGGCTCGCGGATGACTGCTCGGTTCATCGTGCACATCCCTGTTGCACCGGAGGTCCTACAGGCCGCCCAGCGAGGTGGTGGACGCCGCCTGCAGCGTCTGCGCGGTGTTCAGCGCCTGCAACACGCCCAGCGCGCTGGTGCTGGCATCCAGCGTGGTCTGCACCTGGATACGCTGTCCATCGAGCGCGTTCTGGATAACGAGGCCCGCGCCCTGGACCGGCCGCTGTACCGCGTCTCCCCCGATCCGCACCAGCTGCGCCTGCCCGAGAGCGCCCAGGTGCGCGGCCTCCTCGGCGCTGATCCGCCCCACGTCGGCCACCTGCACGCGCAGCGCGGAGACGAGTTCTCCGTTCACGTGCACGGTGCGTTCGAAACCGAACGACACCTGCAATCCCGATGGCAGCGAGAAACCCCCGCGTTGCGAATCCAGCAGGGCCGGATCCACGCGCGGCCATGCCTCGATCCCCGGGGCCCTGCCCTCTTCCGCCCGCAGCGGCAGCGAAGCCACCAGCCCGGCAACCGCGATCAGCAGGATGCGGACCTGGCGCGCCATCAGATGTCTCCCGGGCCGCGGCGCGGCATCACGATGTTCTGCAGGCCCTGGCGCTGGATGCCGGCCTCGAGCGGCGCAGGGGGCGCCAGGTTCCAGTCGCGGGTCTGGTTGAAGCTGGCCAGCTCGCGCCGGTTGTGCACCACGAACAGCACCCGGTTGTCCCAGATCCGGTCGAAGTCGCGACGCGGGATGGCGCGGGCGCCGCGCGCGGGATCCGCCACCAGGACCCGGCCGTGGCGCAGTCCGCGCACCACCACGAAATGGCGATAGCCGCGGTCGTTGACCAGCACGATCGCCGGCAGGCCCTGTTCGAGCAGCCGGTCGAGCGGTACCTGGAAGCCATCGGCCCGGAATCCGCGCGAGGCCAGGTAGCGTTGCATGTCCAGCAGCGAGAAGCCCTCGACGCGGATCCGCGCCTGGTCGCCGGTGGCGTACATGTGCCGGAACACGTCCGCCTCGTCCACCGGGATCCCGTACTGGTAGGTCAGCAGCGTCGCGACGGCCGCCGAGCCGCAGCTGAAGTCGTACTGCTGGCGCACGGTGGTGCGGAACCGCGCCTCCTTCAGACTGGTGACCGGCACCGAGTAGCCGCCGCCGTACGGCACGCGCAGGTCCATCGAACCCACCCATGCCAGCGACGCCGGCGCCGCGGACACCAGCAGCACGGTGGCCAGCAATGCGGCGCGCATCGTCACGGCCCGCCGAAACGTACATTGACCGACGTGCCGTTCTGGATCAGCACGTTCGATCCGCTGTTCTGGATGACCGTGGTCAGCCCGGCCGCGTTCGCGAAGGCGCCACCGTCGATCCGGTTGTCGCCGGCGACCACCTGGCTGGCGGTATTGCCCTCGACCCTGCCCTGGTTGTCGACCTCGACCACGACCTGTGCATCACCACCACGCAGGTCCGCCAGCACCCCGGCCCCCAGCGCGGTGCCGAACGCCGCGACCCGCGTGCCGTCACCCGCACCTTCCGCCGGCCCGACCTGCGTGGGCGCCGGCTGTCCTGCGACAGCGGGCAGGCCCGCCGCCATCAGGCACGCCGCGAGCGCGACGCGCCCGAGATTGCGTGCATCCATGGAATCCTCCTCACGCCGCGACCCGCATCCCGCGGCATCTGCATGGACCGGCCGGGGGCGGGGGGGGGGGGCCCGCCCC
>JAEXLY010000338.1 GCA_023444765.1 Pseudomonadota bacterium
CATTCGACGCCGGTCATGTCCGGCTCCGCGCACCGGCGGCCGGCAGGTCGCCACGGCCGCCTGGTCCGGCGCGCCGGGAGGGGCCGCCGATCCGGAACCGGCTCGTCGTTGCGAACGAGCGCCGCCCTTCTGCCACACGCATCGGGGCGCCATCGGTCCGCCGTGCACATTCCGATCCGCATCGCGCGACAGGCGGGCGCATCCGCCCCAAAAAAGCGGGGCCGCAAGGGCCCCGAGGGAGAGTCGCGATGGAACCCGCCGACCCCGCTCGCGCGGGGCCGGCGGCATGCTCAAAACTTGTAGCGGAACCCGACCATGTACTGGCGGCCGGTGTGGGTGTAGGCGATCGGCATGTTGCGCTCGCTGTCCAGCCACAGGTCGGACCACTCGTCGGTGAGGTTGAGGCCCTCGAGCGAGATCGAGAAGTTCTCGCTGATGTTGTACGACAGCGAGGCGTCGATCGTGGTGGTCTCGGCCGTGCCCTCCATGTCGGTGCCCTCGCGGCCAGGCACCTGGTTCATGTACTCGTCGCGATAGGCCGCCGACACGCGGGCCGAGAACCGGTTGTTGTCGTAGTACAGCGTCGCGTTCCAGGCATTGTTGGACAGGCCGACCATCGGGCCCTTGGCGCTAGGCGCACCGGAGGAGGACAGGTACTGGATGTCCGAATCGACGTAGGTGTAGTTGAGCTGCACACCGAAGTCGCTCCAGATCCCCGGCAGGAAGGTGAAGGGCTGCTGGTAGCCGATCTCGAAGCCGGTCAGCTCGCCGCCCGGGGTGTTGAGCGGCTGCTGGAAGACGAACTCGTCATCCGGCGTCACGCCCCACTCGGGCAGCAGCAGCGAGGCCGGCAGGCCGGAGGTGTGGAAGGGGCGGCTTTCGCGCGAGGTCTGGATGTAGCTGTCGATGTCCTTGTAGAACGCGCCGACCGAGACCAGGCCGCCGTCGCCGAAGTACCACTCCAGGCCGAGGTCGAAGGTCTTGGCGCGGAACGGCTCCACGCGCGGGTTGCCGGTGGTCACCGTGCGCGCGCCGCCGGCCACGCTGAAGGTGGTGCCGATGCCGAGGAAGCCGAGGTTGGGCCGTGTCATCACCTCGGCGCCCGCCACGCGCAGCAGCAGGTCGGGCGTCAGTTCGGCGACGAGGTTGAACGACGGCAGGGTGTCGGTGTACTTGTGCACCACCTGGCCGGGGGTGTTGATGTCGATCCAGCCGGTACTGGTCAGCTCGGTCTCGACCCTGCGCACGCCGACGTTGCCGCGCACCGGGATCGCGCCGATGTCGAAGTTGAAGTCGCCCTGCAGGAAGAAGCCCAGGCTCTCCTCCTGGATCGCCCGGTTGTTGGCGATGGTGTTGGTCAGGTCGGTATGGACCGCGTACGGCCCGGAGTTGCCGTGGATGCCCATCAGCGCCGCGAACGCTTCCACGTCCGGCACCACCGCGCGCCCGGCGTTGCCGGCGCGGATGTTGTACTCGCGCATCAGTGACGCGAGCGTCGCATCGTCGATGCTGATGCCGGCGACGCCCTCCACCCGGCCGCTGCCGGGCGTGCCGCGGCCCCACTCGCGGCTGCTGTACTCGTAGTTCTTCCAGTTCACGCCGCCCTTGAGCGTGAAGTAAGGCGACGCCGCCCAGGACAGGTCCATCGTCGCGGTGTCGAAGGTGTTCTCGACGTACTGCGGACGAAGCCGGATCTCGGCCAGCGTCCAGCCGTTGGGATCGGTCGGATCGAGGTCGCCGTAGTCGAAGACCGGCAGCCGGTCGTTGCCGCGGTAGTCCCAGCTGTAGCCTTGGACGTTGAACTTGTCGGCGATGACCGTGGTCTGGATCGGGTTGTCGTACTCGGACTGCGACATGCCCAGCAGCACGTTCATCTGCACGCTGTCGCTGAAGCCATGCTCGAGCGCGGCGGTGAGCTGGGTGAACTCGGTGGACTGTTCGTCGTAGCGGCCTTCCGAGCGGATATCGACGTTGTCGAACACGCCGTAGACCAGGTTGCCGCGGCTGTCGATCGCGCCGTCACGGACGATGGTCTCCTGCTTGCCGGAGGCGTTGGTGCGGCTGAAGGACACCGCGTTGATGTTGTCCTGCCAGCGGTTGGCATCGAAACGTGCGTAGAGGCCGTCGAACACAAGCTCGGTGCGCTCGCCGAGCTTGAACTGCAGCGCGCCGGTGATGCCCAGCCGTTCCTGCTCGTGGAGGTAGCGGTTGTAGCGCGGGATCCGCGGATGGTAGACGTCCGGATCCAGCGCGGCCTGGAACGGCGAATCGGGGTCGAAGAAGTTGGTGGTGCTGTTCTGCGCCGTCCACCAGCGCACCGAGTCCGAGCCCTCCTCCACCACGGTGCGGTCGGTGTAGGCGATCGACAGCAGCGCGCCGGCATGGCCGTCGGCGAAGGTGTTGCTGACCAGGAAGGTGCCGCGCGGGTCGTACTCTTCGGCCAGGGTGTTGTAGCCCATCTGTCCGCCGACGGCCATGGTGAAACCGTCGTAGTCGAACGGGCGCGCCGTGCGCAGGTCGACCGTGGCGCCGAGCGAACCCTCCTCGATCTCCGCGGCCGAGGTCTTGCGCACCACGAGCTGGGTGAACAGCTCGGAAGCGAAGGTATTGAAGTCGAAGCTGCGGGCGCGGTTCACGCCGCCGGAGGTGTCCGTGCCGCCGCCGGTGGCCAGGCCTTCGATGCCGTTGATGCGCACCCGGGTGAACTGCGGGCCGAGGCCGCGCACCGAGATGTTGCGGCCCTCGCCGCCCTCGCGGGTGATCGACACGCCGGGAATGCGCTGCAGCGATTCCGCGAGGTTGAGGTCGGGGAAGTCGGCGATGTCCTCGGCAACGATCGCGTCGACCACGCCCGCCTCACCGCGCTTGATGTCGACCGCACGCTCGAGGCTGGCGCGGTAGCCGGTCACGAGGATCGTATCCAGGGTCTGCGCATCCTTCTGCGGCACGGGCGCGACGTCCGCCGCGGGCGCGGCGTCCTGTGCAACCGCCGTCAGCGCCTGCGCCTGCAGTGCGAAGCCGATGGACAGCGCCAGCAAGGTAACCGGTGTCTTTTTTCCGTTCAAAGCAACTTGCATAATCCCCTCCCGTGGCGTCAGTCGTAGGCCCTGCAACGGCTGACGGTTGTATGGTGTCGCTGGACGAATTGCCGAGCGGGCCGAATGACACCGCTGGTCAAAACTAGCAAAACCTTTCCCCGCAAGCATGCTGCGGCGCAAAAAGCCCTCCCCGCCCCGGGCCGTCCGGGGCGCACCGCTGACAGGAAACCCCATGGCCGGTCGTATCGCGTGTTTCGGTGAAGTCCTGCTGCGCCTGGCGGCGCCCGGGCGCGAGCTGCTGCTGCAGTCGCCGGCGCTGGAGGTGAGGATCGGCGGCGCCGAGGCCAACGTCGGCGTGTCGCTGGCGCGCTTCGGCCACGAGGTGGCGATGCTGGGGACCATCGCCGACAACGCGCTGGGCCACGCGGCCCTGGGCGAACTTCGCCGCCACGGCGTCGACACCCGCGCCGTGCGCGCGGTGGACGGCCGCATGGGCCTGTACTTCCTGGCCACCGGCGCCGGCCACCGGCCCAGCGAGGTGCTGTACGATCGCGCCGCCTCGGCCTTCGCCCTGGCGCCCGCCGCGAGCTACGACTGGCCGGCGCTGCTGCACGGGGCCGGCTGGCTGCACGTCTCCGGCGTGACCCCGGCGCTGGGCGCGGCTACGGCGGCCGCTGCCACGGCGGCGGTGCGCGCGGCGGTGTCGCTGGGCGTGCGCGTGTCCTTCGACGGCAACTTCCGGCCCAAGCTGTGGGCCACGTGGGATGGCGATCCGGCCCGGATCCTGCGCCCTCTGCTGGACGGCTGCGAGATTGCCTTCGCCGATCACCGCGACATCGACGTGGTGCTGGGCGCCGACGGCGGGGATGCGGACGCGCCACATGCGCAGCGGTTCGCGCGCGCGGCGCGGCGCGCCTTCGAGGCGTTCCCGCGCTTGCAGCGGCTGGCCTGCACCACACGTGCCCAAGCGAGCGTCGAGCACCATACGCTGGGCGCGCTGATGGCCACGCGCGCGGGCGGGCTGCACCAGGTCGACGCGCGCGAGCTGCCCGGCATCGTCGACCGCATCGGTGGCGGCGACGCCTTCGCCGCGGGGGTCCTGCACGGCCTGGTCTCTGGCTGGGACGATGTCGACAGCCTGCGTTTCGGCCATGCCGCCGGCTGTCTCAAGCATTCGGTCCCGGGCGACTTCAACCTCTGCGATGCGCAGGACGTGATGGCGCTGGTGCGCGGCGAGCGGCTGGACGTCCGGCGCTGAGGAGAACATCCGGAAGCACGGCTGCCACCGCCGCGACGGCGGCCGCCGGGGACTGCCGGAGCGCGGTTGCCATTGGAGGTGCGGCGCAGTGGCGAACGCGCCTGGCGCCGGGACCCGTAGGGGGGCGAGGCCGCGCGCGACTGCGCCTGGACCTCCGGGCGATCCCACCCTGCGGCCGGGACCACCCAGGGTGGGCGGGTGCGACGCGGCGTCAGTGGCCCATGCCGGCGCACCGTGTCCGCGACCGGTGCCTGCGGCCGCGGCGCCGCCGCGGTGCGCCGCACGCCCTTGCGAAGCCGTCGCCGGTGCCCTCACCCCGGCACTGCGGCCGGGGTGAGGGCAAGCGTGGGCCTCAGATCCCGCAGAAGCAGTGCGCCAGCACCGATACCGGCGCGCCGTCGCGGGTCTGCAGCACCTGCTCCAGCACGCGCAGATCGCGCTCGGCCTGGGGCACGGCGCGCGTCAGCAGCGACTGCGCGAACTCCGAGTCCTTGAGCCATGCCTGGCCGATGCGTCCCTGCACGAAACCGGTGAAGAACTTCTCGAACGGCGTCGCGGCGCGCTCGACGTAGCGGACGCGCCACTTGCCAGCCTCGCCCAGCTTCGCGCGCGCGGCGGCATCGGCCACCGCGGCCTGGATGCCGCCGAACTGGTCCACCAGCCCGCGTTCCTGTGCCTGGGCCCCGGTCCAGACGCGGCCGCGCGCGACCTGGTCGATCTGCTCCGGCGTGCGATTGCGCCCCTGCGCCACGCGGCTGATGAAGTCGCGATAGCCCTTGTCGATATAGGCCTGGATCACCTGGCCGACCTCGGGCGACAGCGGGCGGCTCAGGTCGAAGGCGCCCGCCATGCGCGTGGTGGCCACGCCGTCGGTGTGCACGCCGATCTTCTCCAGCGCACGCGGGAAGGTCGGGATCAGGCCGAAGATGCCGATCGAGCCGGTGATCGTGGAGGCGTCGGCATAGATGCGGTCGGCGTCCATGCTGATCCAGTAGCCGCCGGAGGCGGCGACATCGCCGAAGGACACCACCACCGGCTTGTCGGCCGCCTTGAGCCCGAGGATCTCGCGGCGGATCACTTCCGAGGCGTAGGCCGATCCGCCTGGCGAGTTCACCCGCAGCACGACCGCCTTGACGTGGTCGTCGTCGCGCGCCTCGCGCAGCAGCGCCGCGGTCGAATCGCCGCCGATCCGCCCGGGCGGCTGCCGCCCCTCGAGGATCTCGCCTTCCGCCACCACCACCGCTACCTGCGGGCGCGCGTCGGCCGCGCGCGGCGGGCCGTCGGCGTGGCGCAGGTAGTCCAGGTAGCCGACCTGGCGGAAGCCGCCCTGCGCATCCTCGTCGGCCACGCCGCGTTCGGCGAGCAGGTTCTCCACTTCCTCCAGCGTCTTCAGGCCGTCGACCAGCTTCTGCCGCAGGGCGTACTGCGCGGTGTCGCCACCGGCGGCGGCGATGCCCTCGGGCAGCGCGTCGATGTCGGCGGCCAGCCGGTCGGCCGTGGTGCCGCGCAGCCGCGCGACGTCCGCCAGGTAGCGCTGCCACACGTCGCTGCGCCAGAACAGGTCGGCTTCCTTGGCCTCGGGCGAGGCGTCGTCGCGGATGAAGGGTTCGGCCGCCGACTTGTACTCGCCCACCTTGAACAGGTGCATGTCGATGCCGAGCTTGTCCTCCAGCCCCTCGCGGTAGAACTGGCGGTAGCCGCTGAGTCCGATCAGCAGCACCTCGCCCTGCGGGTCGAGGTAGACCTCGTCGGCGTGCGCGGCCAGCAGGTACTGCGCCTGGCTGAAGCGCTCTCCGAAGGCCACCACCTGCTTGCCCGAGTCGCGCAGCGCCTGGATCGCCGCGCCGATCTCGCGGATGGCGGCGAACCCGGAAAAGCCCATGCGGTCCACGCGCAGCAGCACGCGCTCGATCTTCCCATCGGTGCGCGCGGCCTCCAGCACCTTCAGCACGTCGCGCAGCTGCACCTCGGCCGGACCCTGGCCGAAACTGGCCTGCAGCGACCGGCTCATCGGATCGGATGTGTACTGCTCCACCAGCACCGCCTCGGGCGCGAACACCAGGGTGGTGCGCGTGTCGATCGGCTTCAGGCCCTTGCCGCCGCCGACCATCACCGCAAGCACCAGCAGCAGGAGGAAGAAGAACAGCAGGTTCAGGATCAGCCGGCGGACGAAGTTCATGCCGTCCCAGACGCCGACGATGGCGCGCAGCACGGGACCGCGCGAAGAGGCTTGGCTCATGTGGGGTTTTGCTCGCTGTTCCGGATGCTCAGGGTACCCGGCAAGTCCCGGGTTTTCATGCGTCGTTCGTCATCGGGCCGGTTGGCAGGGCGGCCGGCCGGCTGCTGCGCAGCAGGCGCCAGCCCATCAGGACGGCGGCCATGGCCAGGCCCGCGATCAGCCCCAGCCACATTCCCTTCGGCCCCCAGCCCAGTCCCAGGCCGAGCCCCGCGCCCAGGGGCATGCCCACGCCCCAGTAGGCGAACACGGCGATGAACATCGGCACGCGCGTGTCCTTGAGCCCGCGCAGCGCGCCGGCCGACAGGACCTGGATGCCGTCCGGGAACTGGAAGGCGGCGGCGAACAGCAGCAGCGTCGCGGCCAGCGAAGCCACCGCCAGGTCGCGCGTGTAGATGGCGGCGATCGCGTCGTGCCAACCGAGCAGCACCGTGGCCGAGAGCGCCTGGGTACCAAGCACCAGCACCAGGCCAGCCCAGGCGGCGCGACGCACGCCCAGCGCGCCACGGCCGGCGCCGACCGCATGGCCCACGCGCACGGTCGTCGCCTCGGCAAGACCAAAGGGGATCATGAAACACAGCGAGGCGACATTGATCGCGATCTGGTGGGCAGCCACTTCCAGTTCCCCCAGCCGCCCGATCAGCAGGGCGGTGACAATGAACAGGCCGCCCTCCATCGCCACGGTCACCCCGATCGGCAGGCCGGTGCGCAACAGGCCGGCGATCTGGCGCCAGTGCGGCGGATCGAAGCGCGCGAACAGCTGCAATGCCGCGAACCTGCGCGAACGCGCCAGGTAGACCAGGAAGCCCGCCACCTGCAGCCACATCATCGTCGCCGAGGCCAACCCCAGCCCGCCCGCGCCGCGCTCGGCGAAACCGAATGCGCCGAAGGTCATCGCATAACCCAGCGGCAGCAGCACCAGCAGTCCGCCGAAACCGAAGGCCATCGTCGGCAGCGTCCAGTGCAGCCCGTCGCACAGGTAGCGCATGCAGAAGTACAGCGTGAGCGCGGGAATGCCCCAGCGGATACCGTGCAGGAAGGCCGTCGCGGCGGGCCGTACCTCCGGGGCAATGCCCATCGGTCCGAGCGCGTACGCCGACAGGCTGAGGAAGGCGAACAGCAGCGCGCCCAGCATCAGCGACAACCACAGTGCCTGGCGGAACAGCGGCCCCACCTCGGCGCGGCGGCCGGCGCCGTCGAGCTGCGACACCGAAGGCGGCAGCGCCATCAGCGTGCCCATGGGCACCATCATGGGCAGCCAGAACATCGCCGTACCGACCGCGACGCCGGCCAGCGTGTTGGTGCCGTGCCGGCCGGCGATCACGTTGTCGACGAAACCGATCAGGCCGGTGGCGAGATGGCCGGCGACCAGCGGCGCGGCAAGCACCGCGGTGGTGCGCACTTCACGGCCGAAGCGCGCCGGCGGGGCGGGCGAAGTCATGGAATCGGGGAAGCGCGACTGCGGCCGGCAGCGATCCAGTGTCGCGCGCTGGCGCCGGGTCGGCGGCGGCCGGTATCTTACCCGGCCTCCCCCGCACCGTCATGGACAAGGCTGCCGAGCGCCGCGGCGCCACGCCAGCCAACGGCAGGAAGCAGGCGTCCGGGTGCATGGATGGACAAGCCGAGGAATGCAACGCCGATGAGCACACCGCAGCCGCCCCCGGCAGCCACCCCCTCCGTTCCGCCAGCTCCCGGGCCGGCCTGTGCCAACTGCGGCACGCCCCTGCTGGGCGAGCACTGCTATGCATGCGGGCAACCGGTAAAAGGCCTGGTGCGGCACTTCTCCAGCCTGATGGGCGACGTGCTCGACAGCGTGTTCGAGTGGGACGCGCGCACCCCGCGCACGCTGTGGCCGTTACTCGCCCGTCCGGGCTACCTGACCCTGGAGTATCTCGCCGGCCGACGCATCCGCTATGTCAGCCCGTTCCGGCTGTTCTTCTTCATCGCCGTGCTGACCTTCTTCGTCGGCAAGCTCACCCTGAGCTTCGGCGCCGAGAACCCGGTGCAGCTGGGCGGCGATTCGGGCATCGAAACCGCACGCGACATCGCCGAAGTCGAACAGGCGCGGGACCGGGCGCTGGCCAGACTCGCGGCCGAGCGCGCCGAACTGGCGCCGAAGATCGCAGCGGCCGAGAACCATGCGCGGGTTCCGAACGTCGGCACGATCACCGGACTTCGCACCGCCGATGCCGCGCTGCAGGCGTCCGAGACCGCGATCCGTGCCCAGGCCGACGAGCGTATCGCCGCCTTCCGCCAGGCCGAGGAAACCGGCGGGCCGCCGCCGATCCCGCGCCTGCACCGGCTGCAGTTCGGCGGCGGCGAGCCATGGGACGCCGAGACCAATCCCGTGCGCATCGCGTCCCTGCCCGGCTTCGCCAACGACTGGATCAACCGCCAGATCGGCCGCATGGAAAAGAACATCCCGCGCCTGCGCGAGGATCCCGACCTGCTCAAGGACGCCGTGCTCGGCGCGGTGCCGTCGACCCTGTTCGTGCTGCTGCCGCTGTTCGCGCTGATGCTCAAGTTCGCCTACGTGTTCAAGCGGCGCCTGTACATGGAGCACCTGATCGTGGCGATGCACAGCCACGCCTTCCTGTGCCTGGCCCTGCTGCTGATGTTCCTGGCGATGGGGCTGGAACACTGGCTGGCGCCGTCGCAACTCTGGCTGCTGCTGACCTTCGACCTGGTCGAGGCGGCGATCTGGATCTGGATGCCGCTGTACCTGCTGCTGATGCAGAAGCGCGTGTACCGGCAGGGCTGGACGATGACCCTGCTCAAGTTCGGGGTGATCGGGATCTGCTATTCGGTGCTGCTGAGCTTCGGCGCGGCGTTCACCACCGTCGCGAGCCTGGTCTGGATGTAGCAGGGGAAGGCGCCCCGCAGGGTGAGCGTGCAGGTCCGGCGCGAGGCGCGACGCGTACGTGGCCTGGCTGCCGGCACATCGACAGGATCCCTGACCTGCCGGGATTCGAGTCCGCCGAGGGCCTCGAGGTGGTCGGGCACCCGGCCGAGGCGGGCCAACTGCGGCAGGGCACGCGCCCGGGCGGCAGGACGCGTGCCGTCGCCCGGATCAGGGCTCCACCCGGCGACGCAGCCATTGCGCGCGTTGCGCCGGAGGCTGTGCCAGCAGCGCCTCGCGCAGCGCCTCACGCTCCTGCGGCGGCGTGCGCTGCGCAAGCACCGCCAGATCGTCGCGCGCCTGCGCCGGC
>JAEXLY010000300.1 GCA_023444765.1 Pseudomonadota bacterium
GCCGGCCGCGGGCCCGCGGCCGCGGAGGGCCCCCGCCCCCCGCGGCGGCCGCCCCGCCAACGCGGCCGGACGTGGACGTTCCGGCGGCCGTGGCGGAGGATGTGGGCATGCGTGCATGATAGCCGCGGCCCGCGGCGCGCCGGGCACGGTGGATGTCCGCGCGCACGCTGCCACGGGGAATGCACATGCTGCACAGCAACGTCCGGATCGAGGCCTCGGCGGCCAGGATCCTGCTGTTCGAAGAGGTCTACCCGGCACGCGCGGCCCAGGAGCAGGCCGACCGCAGCCGCCTGGCCGCGTTCGGCACCCTGGCCAGGCTCAATCCGCTCAACCGGCCCAAGGCCGAGACCGTGGAACTGGTGAAGTCCGAACTGCGCTACGAGCCGTTCTGGCAAGTCCAGGCGCGGCGCGAAGTGGACTATCTGCACGATGCGACCTACACGGTGCCCGTGGCCAACCCGCACGCCCGGCGGCTGGTGGTGGCGGGGCAGGAGTTCCCCGTCCTGTCGCCGGAGAGGAAGCCATCGATCGAACTGCCGGTGCGCGAAGCCTGCCTGCATCGCATCGAGGTCGCGCTGTTCCAGGACGGCATGAAGCGCGAGCCCAGGCCGGGCGTGCTCCAGCGCTACGTCGAACGCTACAAGGCGGTCGAGCAGGCGCAGCTCGACCGCGAGGGGCTGCTGCAGCCGCTGCTCTCCTCGGCTGCGGCCACCCAGCTGGCGCTCTCGCGCCTGAGCTCCGAGGCCGTCGACGCTAGCCAGATCAACGAGGACGTCATCACCATCGACCGCCTCTACCTCTACTACCGCCCGGTGTTCGCGTTCGAGTACGCCTGGACCACGGCAGGCAAGACCGGCGTGGTGGAAGTGGACGGCCTGACCGGTGACGTGGTGGAAGGCGGCCAGTGGTTCCGCGACAAGCTCGGCGCGGTGATGACGCGCGACCTGCTGGTCGACATCGGCGCGGACGCGATCTCGATGGCGATCCCGGGCGGCGCGATCGCGGTCAAGGTCATCAACCGGCTGGTGTGATCCCGCCGTGCGGCGGCGCTACTCGAAGCTGCCGATCGAGTCGTGCGCCAGGTTGTCGAAGCGCGTGTACTCGCCGAAGAACTTCAGCTTCACCGACCCGGTCGGGCCGCTGCGCTGCTTGCCGATGATGATCTCGGCCAGGCCCTTGTCAGGCGAGTTTTCCTTGTTGTAGTACTCGTCGCGGTAGATGAAGACGATGATGTCCGCGTCCTGCTCGATCGCGCCCGATTCGCGCAGGTCGGCCATCACCGGGCGCTTGTCGGTGCGCGTTTCCAGCGAGCGGTTCAGCTGCGACAGCGCGATCACCGGCACGTTGAGTTCCTTGGCCAGGCCCTTGAGCGAGCGCGAGATCTCGGAGATCTCGGTGGCGCGGTTCTCGCTGTTGCCGGGCACCGCCATCAGCTGCAGGTAGTCGATCACGATCAGGCCGAGGTCGTGCTCGCGCTTGAGGCGGCGGGCCTTGGCGCGCAGCACGTCCGGCGACAGGCCGGGCGTGTCGTCGATGAAGATCTTGGTTTCCTTGATCATCCGGATCGCGCTGGTGACGCGGCTCCAGTCCTCGTCCTCGAGCTGGCCGGTGCGCAGGCGCGTGGCGTTGATCCGCCCGTTGGACGAGATCAGGCGCAGCGCCAGCTGGCTGGCCGACATTTCCATCGAGAACACGGCGACCGCCTTCTTCGTCTTGATCGCCGCGTATTCGGCGATGTTGAGCGCGAAGGTGGTCTTGCCCATGGCCGGACGCGCGGCCAGGATGATCAGGTCGGTCGGCTGCAGGCCGGCCGTCATCTGGTCGAACTCGGTGTAGCCCGTCGGCAGGCCGGTGATGCCGCCGCCGTTGGCGTGCCGCGTCTGCAGCACGTCGAAGGCCTCGGCCATGGCCTTGTTGATCGGGGTGAAGTCCTGGCGCCCGCGCGAGCCGGCCTCGGCGATCGCGAACACCTGCTGCTCGGCCTTGGCCAGGATCTCGGAACTCTCGCGGCCCTCGGGCTGGAAGCCGTCGTTGACGATCTCGGTGCCGATCTCGATCAGCTGCCGCAGCACCGCCTTGTCGCGCACGATCTCGGCATAGGCCTTGATGTTGGCCGCCGAGGGCGTGGTGCTGGCCAGCTCCACCAGATAGGCGCCGCCGGCCACCTGCTCGGAGAGCCCGTTGGAATCGAACCATTCGCCCAGGGTCACCGCATCGAACGGGCGGTCCTTCTCTGCCAGCTCGCGGATCGCGCGGTAGATCAGCTGGTGGTCGCGGCGGTAGAAGTCCTTGTCGTTGAGCAGGTCGGCGACGCGGTCGAAGGCGTCGGGCGCCAGCATCAGCCCGCCCAGCACCGCCTGCTCGGCCTCGACCGACTGTGGCGGCACGCGCAACTGGTCGATGCGGGATTCGCTGCGGTTGTCCTGGCGGAAACCGGGTCGTGCGGACATCGGGCGATTCACTCCTGGCGACGGACGGGGCGCTGCCGCGGCGATCCGGCCATCCTAGCGGCCGCGGCTGTGGGCACGCGACGGAACAAGCTGTGGATAAGATGAGGCGCGGGCGTCTCGCCGCCTGCGACCGGATCCTGCGGCGCGCCCCACCGGAAGCCGGAAACGGCACAGGCGCCTCGCGGCGCCTGTGCTGGGTCCAGCCGGGAAGAAGCGATCAGGCGGCTTCTGGCTCGACGATCACCTTCACGGTGGTCTCGGCGTCGGCGTGCAGGTGGATCACCACCTCGAACTCGCCGGTATTGCGCAGCGGGCCCTCGCCCATCACCACTTCCGACTTGCCGACCGGGGCCACATGCTTGGTCAGCGCCTCGGCGATGTCGCGCGGGCCGACCGAACCGTACAGCTTGCCTTCGGTGGAAGCATTGGCGTAGATGGTCACGCTGGCGCCTTCGAGCTTGGCCATGCGGGCCTGGGCCTCGTCGGAGATGGCCTGGGCCCTGGCCTCGTACTCGGCGCGCTTGGCCTCGAACTCGGCGAGGTTGGCGGCGGTGGCCGGCACGGCCTTGCCCTGGGGAACCAGGAAGTTGCGACCGTAGCCCGGCTTGACGGTGACCTTGTCACCGAGGTTGCCGAGGTTGGTCACGCGCTGCAGGAGGATCAGATCCATGGTGTTGCTCCGTATTCGTTAGCGGCGCGGTGCACCGCAACGGTTGCTGTCCGAATCGGACGGAAGGTAGGTCGCAACAGGCGACGGCCCGCGCGATGCGAGGCCCTCGCCCGTCGCCCTCCCTGTCCGGGAGGATGGCCAGCGCCTCCCGGGGGAGGCGGCAGCGGTCAGACGTTGTGGTTGTCGGTGTACGGGATCAGCGCGAGGAAACGCGCGCGCTTGACCGCGAGCGCCAGCTGGCGCTGGTAGCGCGACTTGGTGCCTGTGATGCGGCTCGGCACGATCTTGCCGTTCTCGGTGAGGTTCTGACGCAGGGTGTTGAGATCCTTGTAATCGATCTCCTTGACGCCCTCGGCGGTGAACTTGCAGTACTTGCGGCGGCGGAAGAACTTGGACATGGCTGTGCTCCTCAGGCGGCTTCGGTCGATTCGGCCTTGCTGCCGTCGCCGTCGGTGGACGTGGTTTCCTCGTCGTCGCGGCGGCGACGCTCGGTACGCTCGGGCTTGTCGCCCTTCTCGTCCTTGTTCTTCATGATCAGGGACTGCTCGGTCTCGGCCTCGTCGCGGCGCATCACCAGGTGGCGCAGGATGGCGTCGTTGAAGCGGAAGCCCTCGACCAGTTCGTTCAGCACGTCCTGGCCGGCTTCGATGTTGAGCAGCACGTAGTGGGCCTTGACCAGGTTCTCGATCGGGTAGGCCAGCTGGCGGCGACCCCAGTCCTCGAGGCGGTGGACGGTGCCGCTGCCATTCTCGATCAGCGTCTTGTAACGCTCGATCATCGCCGGCACCTGTTCGCTCTGGTCCGGATGGACCAGGAACACGATTTCGTAATGACGCATGGTGGTTCCTTTCGGGTATTCGGGCGCCTCGCGGGGCGGATCCGGACAGCTCCCCGGCGACCGGGATGGACGCGGTGGAGCAAGGGCCCCGCAGCGCGTGCCGCAGGGAGCCGCGCATTATGGCCGATCAATGGGTTGCGGGCAAGGCGCGGCACGGACCCGGGCCGCCGCCATGCCCGGCAACCCGCTGGCGGCGTCGGGTGGGTGCGTCTCACCCGGCGGATCGCTTGCCGGATGCCTCGCCCGGGTATCCCGCAGGCAACTTCGCTTCCCCCTCGGGGCGTCGGCGTCATGCCGGGGGGAACGAACCTTCATCCGCCGCAGGGCCGCGGCCACTCCGGGACGGCGCGCCGGCAGGCGTGCGGCACCGTCGGAACCCGGCTTCCCTGTGCGACAGGCTGGTTCCGGGCCGCCAGGACTGGCCACGGCCCGGCGCGCGGCTCGACCGGCCCGTCCCGGACCACGGGCTCAGGCGGCGCGGTCCGCGTCCGTCGTGAAACTCTCGCCGCAGCCGCACTCGGCCGCGGCACGGGGATTGTCGAACACGAACTCGTGGTTCAGGCCCTTGCGCACGAAATCGATCGTGGTCCCGTCGACCATCGGCTGGCTGGCCGCATCGACGTAGATGCGCACGCCCTCCTGCTCGCTGAGGCTGTCGCCGTCGCGCGCCTCGCGCGCCAGCTCCACTTCGTAGCCCCAACCCGAGCACCCGGTCCGCTTCACGCCGAAACGCAGGCCGAGCGCACCGGGTTCGGCGGCGAGGAACTGGCGGACGCGATCGAGGGCGGCGGGGGTGAGCTGGATGGACATGGCAGGGATTCTAGCGCGGCGCGGCTGAAGAAGGCCTTGTGGAAGAGGCCGCCGCGCTAAACTGTGTGTTCCGGTATCCGGTCCCCTCTCCCAGGATTCAAGGCATGACGGTTTCCAGCGTCGAACACGCGCTCGCGGGCAGGATTCCCGCCGGCGGCGAAGTCACGGTCCGCGGCTGGGTGCGTACCCGGCGCGATTCCAAGGCCGGGCTGAGCTTCGTCAACGTCAGCGACGGTTCGTGCTTCGCGCCGATCCAGGTGGTCGCGCCGGCGACCCTGCCCAACTACGAGACGGAAGTGAAGCGCCTCACTGCCGGCTGCGCGGTGATCGCACGCGGCACCCTGGTGCCTTCGCAGGGCCAGGGCCAGAGCTTCGAGATCCAGGCCGGGTCGATCGAGGTGGTCGGCTGGGTGGAGGATCCGGAAACCTACCCGATCCAGCCCAAGGCGCATTCGCTGGAGTTCCTGCGCGAAGTGGCGCACCTGCGTCCGCGCACCAACCTGATCGGCGCGGTCACCCGCATCCGCCACTGCCTGGCCCAGGCCGCGCACCGCTACTTCCACCAGCACGGCTACTACTGGATCAACACCCCGGTCATCACCACCTCGGACGCCGAAGGCGCGGGGCAGATGTTCCGGGTCTCGACCCTGGACCTGGCCAACCTGCCGCGCAACGAGCGCGGCGAGGTGGACTTCTCGCGCGATTTCTTCGGCAAGGAAGTGTTCCTGTCGGTCTCGGGCCAGCTCAACGTCGAGGCCTTCGCGCTGTCGATGAGCAAGGTCTACACCTTCGGCCCCACCTTCCGCGCCGAGAACAGCCACACCACCCGCCACCTGGCCGAGTTCTGGATGATCGAGCCGGAGATCGCCTTCGCCGACCTGGCCGAGGACGCGAGGGTAGCCGAGGACTTCCTCAAGTACCTGTTCCGCGCGGTGCTGGACGAACGCGGGGACGACATGGCCTTCATCGCCGAGCGCGTGCAGAAGGACGCGATCACGCGCCTGGAAAGCTTCATCAACGCGCCGTTCGAGCGGATCGAATACACCGACGCCGTGACGCTGCTGCAGCAGTCCGGGCAGAAGTTCGACTTCCCGGTCGAATGGGGCCTGGACCTGCAGACCGAGCACGAGCGCTGGCTGACAGAACAGCACGTCGGCCGCCCGGTGGTGGTGACCAACTATCCCGAGCACATCAAGGCCTTCTACATGCGCCTGAACGACGACGGGAAGACCGTCGCGGCGATGGACGTGCTGGCCCCCGGCATCGGCGAGATCATCGGCGGCAGCCAGCGCGAGGAGCGTCTGGACGTGCTCGACGCGCGCATGGACCAATTCGGCCTCGACCGCGAGCACTACGCCTGGTACCGCGACTTCCGCCGCTACGGAACGGTGCCGCACGCCGGCTTCGGCCTGGGCTTCGAGCGGCTGATCGTCTACGTCTGCGGGCTGTCCAACATCCGCGACGCCATCCCCTACCCGCGCGCGCCGGGCAACGCCGAGTACTGAGGGGCCGTGACTGGTGGATGGTGACGGTCGATTCGAAACAGCCACCACCCAGCTGCCGTCGCACCGCGTTACCCCGGCATCCACGTCCCCGCCTGTTCCAGTCACGAATCACGAACCGCCAGTCACGACCCCATGATCCTGTTCCTCGCCCTGTGCTTCGTCGGCATCGCCATCGGCGGGATCACCGCCTTCGTGATCTTCTGGCCGCTGTCGCTTGTGCACCTGCGCGACCGCCATCCCGAGGTGCGCGCCTCGCTCGGAGAGAGCGCGTTCCTGGCCCCGGGCGCGCTGCGCTGGCTGCTGTCCGGGCACTACCGCTCGGTGCCGGACGCGCAGTTCACCGGACTGGCGACGCCGGCGCGCGTGGCCGCCTTCGTGATCCTGGGCGCGCTGGCGATGTCGGCGCTGCTGTGGTTGTGGTCGGCGGTGCTGCGATGAGCGCGCCGGTGCCGCACGTGGACGAACAGTGGTGGCTGGCCTCGCTGGGCCGCACCGTGGTCTGGGCGCGGCTGCGCGTGCGCGAGGCGGGCACGGCCGAGGTCTTCGACAGCGACGGCAATACGCTGGTCTACGACAGCGAGGACACGGCGCGCGCGATGCTGATGGACGCCGGCTTCGTCGCCCACGACGGCCTGGACGAGGACGACGCGCTCGAACGGGGCTTCTCGCTTGCCGAGATCGCGCCGCCGGCCGCGGACGACGACGCCACGTTGCGGGCACGCATGGTGCAGTCGCTGGGCAAGCGCGCCTGATACCCGGCGGTGCGGTGGTCACGTCGCCGAGCGGCCCGCGCGCGGCGCACCGCCCTCCCCGTCGTCCGCTGCCGGCCGCATGTCGACAGCGGTCGCGCACGGGAACGATCCGGTGCTGCGGGAGGCGCAACGCGGCCTGCGCGATGCCCTAAGATCGCCGCATGTACACCCCACGCGCCTTCGTCGAAACCGACCTCGCCCAGCTCGATGCGCTGATGGCGGCCGATCCCTTCGTCACTCTCGTGACCGTGGGCGCGGACGGGATGCCCTTCGCCAGCCACCTGCCGGTGCTCTACCGCCGCGATGGCGGACGGGTCCTGGTCGAAGGCCATTGGGCACGCCCCAATCCGCAGGCCGCGCACCGGGGGCCTGTCCTGCTGATCGTGCACGGGCCACACGCCTACATCTCGCCCGGCTGGTACCCGGACAAGGAAGCGGCCGCGCGCGTACCGACCTGGAACTACGCCGTCGCCCACCTGTCCGGCGAATTGCAGGCCTATGCGGACGAGGATGCGCTCGCCGACCTCGTGGCACGGCTGAGCGACCGTTTCGAGGCCGGCGTCGGGCAGTCATGGCGCTTCGAACCCGAACGCGAGGACCATCGGCGGCAGTTGCGCGGGATCGTCGGTTTCCGCTTCGAACCCGCCCGGATCGAGCTGAAGTTCAAGCTCAACCAGAACCATCCCGCCGCCAACCGCGCGGCGGTAGCCGATGCGCTCGGCGACCTGGGTGCGCCTGGCGCCCAGGCCGTCGCCGACCTCATGCGCGCGCGCATCGACTGACAGGAGAGCCGACCCATGGACCTCGACCTCAGCGGCCGCCACGCCCTGGTCTGCGGCGCCTCCGAAGGCATCGGCCGCGCCACCGCGCATGAACTGGCGCAGCTCGGCGCCGATGTCACCGTGCTCGCGCGCCGAGCGCCTGCGCTGCAACAGGTGGCCGACGGCCTGCCCCGCACGGGCGCGCAGCGCCATCGCGTGCTCGCCGCCGATGTCTGCGAACGCGAAGCGCTGCGTACGGCTGTCGCCGGACTCGTGGACGGGGCGCCCGTGCACATCCTGGTCAACAACACCGGCGGACCGCCTGGCGGCGCGCTGCTCGATGCCGCCGAGGATGCGTTCCTTGATGCCTTCGGCCGCCATCTGCTGGCCAACCATGCGCTGGTGCAGACGCTCGTGCCGGGGATGCGCGCGGCCGGCTGGGGCCGCATCGTCAACGTCGTCTCGACCTCGGTCTACGAGCCCATCGCCGGGCTGGGCGTGTCGAACACGATCCGCGGCGCGGTGGCCAGCTGGGCCAAGACGCTCTCGCGCGAGCTGGCGCCGTCAGGAATCACGGTCAACAACGTCCTGCCCGGCTACACCGACACCGCGCGCATCGACCAGATCCTGCGCGACCGCAGCGCGGCCAGCGGCAGGTCGCACGAAGACGTGCTGGCGGCCATGCTCGCCAGCGTCCCGGCGGGACGCATGGCGCAACCGGAAGAAACCGGCGGCGTGATCGCCTTCCTGTGCTCGCCTGCGGCGGCGTACGTCACTGGCGTCAGCCTCGCGGTGGACGGCGGCAGGATGCAGTCGATATGAGGAGCGTGATCGGTGGATTGGCGATCGGTGATTCGAAGTAGCCGTGGCGTCCGCGCTTCGCTGTGTCGAATCACGAATCACCAGTCACCAATCACCAGTCAGCAATCACCGCCCTCATGCCTGAAGGTCCGGAAATCCGGCGCGCCGCCGACCGCCTTGCCGAGGCCGTGGCCGGCGAGCCGCTCGTGTCCGCGTGGTTCGCGCTCCCGGCGCTACAGCGCTTCGGGAAGACCTTGCCCGGTCGTCGCATCCTGGCCATCGAACCGCATGGCAAGGCCCTGCTGACCCGGTTCGACCACGGCTGGACGCTCTACACGCACAACCAGCTGTACGGAGTGTGGAAGGTGTGCGCGGCCGGCGAGCGCCCCGAGACCTCGCGTTCGCTGCGGGTGGCGCTGGAGACGGCCGGGCGCGCGATCCTGCTCTACTCCGCCTCCGACATCGCCGTATGGCGCGACGGGGACCTGGCCCGCCACCCGTTCCTCTCCCGCCTCGGCCCGGACGTGCTCGACCCTGGACTCGACGCGGCCACGGTGGAGGCCCGACTGCGGCTGCCGGGGTTCGCGCGGCGACGGCTGGACGGACTGCTGCTCGACCAGGCCTTCCTCGCCGGCATGGGCAACTACCTGCGCGCCGAGGTCCTGTTCGAGGCCGGCATCGCGCCGTCGCGACACCCGGCCGATCTATCCGCGGGCGAACTCGTCCGCCTCGCTGCGGCCCTGCTGGACGTGCCTCGCCGCAGCTACCGCAGCCGCGGCATCGAACCTGCGCGGGGCATGCGCGACGAGTACCTGACCGATACCGCCGAGGGCTTCCACTTCCACGTGTTCGACCGCGAAGGCGAGCCCTGCAGCCGCTGCGCGGCGCCGATCGTGCGCAGCCGGATGGCCGGCCGGCGGATGTACCACTGTCCACGCTGCCAGCGCTGAGCTGCGGCGGCCGGTTGCGCACAGTCCCGGGGCCGGCTCCGGTTCCTGCGACAGCGCAGTTCCGGACCACGGATCCGTCGCCTGCGTGCACCTCCATGCCCGCGTCCGGCGGCGTTCTGCGGACGCCGCCAGGGCCTCTGACCCGTCCTGCCCGCATGCCGGAGTAAGCTGCCCGGATGAAGCCTTGCCTGCACCTGATCGGAGACGCGATGCGGGAGCCCGCGTCCGGCCGCTGGCTCGACGTCCACGAGCCGGCAAGCGGGCGCCCGTTCGCCACCGTGGCCGATGGCGACACGCGCGACGTCGCCGACGCGGTCGATGCCGCATCCGCTGCCGCGCCCGGCTGGGCCGCGCTGCCCAACGAGGCCCGCGCGCGCTGGCTGGAGCGCCTGGCCGACGCGCTGGAAGCGCGGGCCGAACTGTTCGCCCAGGCAGAATCGCGCGACGCGGGCAAGCCGATCGCGCTGGTGCGCGAGATCGAGATCCCGCGCGCGGTCGCCAACCTGCGCTTCTTCGCCCACGCCGCCACCCAGTTCGCCAGCGAATCGCACCATGGCCAGGCCGGGCTGAACTACACGTTGCGGCTGCCGCTGGGGGTGGTCGGCACGATCTCGCCCTGGAACCTGCCGCTCTACCTGCTGACCTGGAAGATCGCCCCCGCACTGGCCGCGGGCAACGCGGTGGTCGCCAAGCCCTCGGAGGTCACGCCGCTGAGCGCGACCATGCTGGGCGAACTCGCCCTGGAGATCGGCCTGCCGCCAGGCGTGCTCAACATCGTCCACGGACGCGGCGCGGAGGCCGGCGAGGCCCTGGTCGCTCATCCGGGCGTACGCGCGATCTCGTTCACAGGGAGCACCGCTGTGGGCCGTCGCATCGCCACCCTCGCCGCGCCGCAGCTGAAGAAGGTCTCGCTGGAACTGGGCGGCAAGAACGCCACCCTGGTCTTCGCCGACAGCGACTGGCAGGACCACCTGGACGCCCTGGTGCGCTCGGCGTTCCAGAACAGCGGCCAGATCTGCCTGTGCGGCTCGCGCCTCCTCGTCGAACGGAGCATCGCCCGGCAGTTCAGCGATGCCTTCATCGAGCGCGTGCGGACGCTGCGCATCGGCGATCCGGTCGATCCGGACACGCGCTTCGGTCCGCTCGTCTCGCAGGCGCATTTCGACAAGGTGATGGCGGCCCTGGCGCGCGCCCGCGAGGAAGGCGGCCGCATCCTCTGCGGCGGCCACGCGCTCGACCGCCCGGGCTGGTTCATCGAACCGACCGTGATCGACAACCTGGGGCCTGACGCCGACAGCAACCGGCACGAGATCTTCGGCCCGGTCGCCACGCTGCAGGCGTTCGACCATGAGGACGACGCCCTGCGCCTGGCCAACGCCGTCGACTACGGCCTGTCGGCCTCGGTCTGGACCCGCGACCTCGACCGTGCCCATCGCCTCGCCGCCGCCATGCGGGTGGGTATCGTCTGGATCAACAGCTGGATGCTGCGCGACCTGCGCACGCCCTTCGGCGGCAGCGGCCAGTCGGGTCTCGGCCGCGAGGGCGGGTTGGAAGCCATGCGCTTCTTCACCGAACCACGGAACGTCTGCATCGCTTTGCGATAATGACGGCAGACCCCGCCACTGGACCTGCCGATGAGCCGACTCGACGAACTGCTGCAGAAGAACGAAGCCTGGGCCTCCCGCATCGAGGCCGAGGACCCCACCTTCTTCCAGCGGCTGTCGAAGCTGCAGACGCCCAAGTTCCTGTGGATCGGCTGCTCGGACTCGCGCGTGCCGGCCAACCAGATCGTGGACATGGCCCCGGGCGAGGTGTTCGTCCACCGCAACATCGCCAACGTGGTGGTGCACACCGACCTCAACTGCCTGTCGGTGATCCAGTTCGCGGTGGACGTGCTCAAGGTCGAGCACATCCTCGTCGTCGGGCACTACGGCTGCGGCGGCGTGCTGGCCGCGCTCGACGGCATGCGCGTGGGCCTGGCCGACAACTGGATCCGGCACGTCAAGGACGTGGCCGTGCGCCACGACGGGCTGCTGGCGGAAGTCGGCGACCACGGCCTGCGCCACGACCGCCTGTGCGAACTGAACGTGCTCGAACAGGTGGCGAACGTCTGCCAGACCACGATCGTGCGCGATGCCTGGGCCTCGGGACAGAAGCTCCACGTCTATGGTTGGGTCTATACCCTGCGCGACGGCCGCGTCCACGACCTCGGCCTCGACGTGGACAGCGAACAGGCGCTGGCCGAACAGTACGCACCGGCCCTGGCCCGCATCCAGGTCGACCGGGCGGACCGCTGATGGCGGGCGCAGGCATCCGCGCGGAGGCGGCGCCGGCGCCGGTCGGCCGCTATCCGCACGCGCGCCGCGCCGGCGGGCTGCTGTTCCTGTCGGGCATCGGCCCCCGCGACCCGGCCACCAATGCGGTGCCGGGCAACGTCCACGACGCGGACGGGCGGCTGCTCTCGCACGACATCGCCGCGCAGGCGCACGCCGTGTTCGCCAACGTGCGCGCGGTGCTGGACGCCAGCGGCGCCCGCTGGGAAGACCTGGTCGACGTCACCGTCTACCTCACCGACATGGCGCGCGATTTCGCCGCCTTCAACGCGGTCTGGGCCGAATATTTCCCCGACCCCGCGATCGCGCCCTGCCGCACCACGCTGGGCATCGACGCCCTGCCCACGCCGATCGCGATCGAGCTCAAGTGCGTGGCCGCCAACCCGGGAGAGACGCCATGATCCCTGCGCCGCTGAATTTCCAGAAGTGGATCGACGAGCACCGCCACCTGCTCAAGCCGCCGGTCGGCAACAAGTGCATCTACGACGGCGAGTTCATCGTGATGGTGGTCGGCGGCCCGAACGCGCGCACCGACTACCACTGGGAAGAAGGCCCGGAGTGGTTCTACCAGCTCGAGGGCGAGATGGTGCTGCGCGTCCAGGACGAAGGCCGCGTGCGCGACATCCCGATCCGCGCCGGCGAGACCTTCCTGCTGCCGCCGCGGGTGCCGCATTCGCCGCAGCGCGCGGAAGGCTCGATCGGCCTGGTCATCGAACGCCGCCGGCTGCCGCACGAGGACGACGGGCTGATGTGGTTCTGCGTGCAGTGCAACGCCAAGCTGTACGAGGAGTTCTTCCACCTGGAGGACATCGAGCAGGACTTCTTCCGCGTGTTCGAGACCTTCTACCGCAGCCGGGACCTGCGCACCTGCAAGGGTTGCGGCCACCTCAACCCACGGCCGTCGCGCTACGAGATGCAGGCCGACTCGCAGGCCGATATCACCTGATGTCTCCCGTGAACCGGAATCGCTTCCCGCGCGTGCACGCGCTCCCGCCGTTGATCGCGATCCTGCTGGCGGTTTCCCCTGTGGCGTCCGCACAGAACGCGGAACTCGCGGCCATCCATCAGGCCGACCAGTCCGCCCGCTCCGATCCTGCGACGATCGACTGGACCGCCCTGGCGGTCGAGGACGCGAAGCGGCGGGAGCGGGTCGTGCAGCTGCTGCGAGACGGCGCGGTACGAAGCGCCACGGACTACCACCATGCGGCCATGATCTTCCAGCACGGCTCCACGCTCGAGGACATCCGGCTCGCCCATGCCCTGGCGACGCTGGCGATGTCGCTGGAGCCGGGTGTCCCGGGACATCGCTGGCTGGTGGCTGCGTCCTGGGACAGGATGATGACGCAACAGCTCCAGCCGCAGTGGTATGGAACCCAGTTCCAGGGCAACCGGGACGGGATGTTCCTCTATCCGGTGGCAGAAGGCGCGGTCAGCGACGAGGATCGCCAGGCGATGCATGTCCCCACCCTGGCCGAAGCACGGGCACGGCTCGAAGAGTTGGCCAGGACGCATGGCCAGGGTGTGCACCCGCGCCCACCGACCATCGAGCAGCTGCGCGAGGCACGGCTCCCGGCAGCGGAATAGAACCGGGCGCCCGGCCGGGATTGCGATGACCCCGGCCTGTCGGAATGCAGCGACCGGCGCGAAAGCCCGGATGCCTGCTTCTGCAGGCACGCGCGCGGCCATGCGTTGATCGCGATCAATGCCGCAGCGCAGCACACCGCGCACAGTGCCCCCACGCCAACGCGCGACAGGGGACGACACCGTGGGACTGCTGACCTGGCAGGAAAGCCTCAACACCGGCATCGACATCATCGACAGCCAGCACCAGCGCATCGTCGAGATGATCAACAACCTGCACGTGGCCCAGAAGTCGGGTTCCAAAGCCGCCGTCACCGAGGTGATCGACGAGATGGTCGACTACACCCTCTCCCACTTCGCCTTCGAGGAGGAGCTGATGGAAGAGGCCGGTTACCCGTTCTGCGCCGCCCACAAGCGCGTGCACGAAGTGTTCGCGCGCCGGGTGAGCGAGATGCGGATGCGCCTGGAGGCCGGCGAGGAGGTCGCCGGCGAACTGCAGGGCATGCTGTCGCGCTGGCTGTTCAACCACATCCGCAACGATGACAAGGCCTATGCCGACCAGGTCAGGCAGCACCTGAACGTGTTCGTGCGCGAGCACCAGCAGGGCGGCTGGCTCAAGCGCACGGTGCACCGCCTCTTCGGCTGAGCGGGGGCGGCCCGGCGGAAGCCGCGTTGCCGCAGTGCGGCGCGCCGGCACCGCCGCCAGTGCCTACAATCGGACGATGCTCAGGATCGACATCCACGCCCACTACCTGCCCCGCGACTGGCCGGACCTCGCCCGCAAGTACGGCGAGGCGCGCTTCCCGGTGATCCACCACACCGAGGACGGGCGCCACCGCATCTACAAGGACGGCCGCTTCTTCCGCGAGATCTGGTCGCGCACCTGGGACGCGCGCGAACGCATCGAGGACTACGCCCGCTTCGGGGTGCAGGTGCAGGTGATCAGCACCGTGCCGGTGATGTTCAGCTACTGGGCGCGTCCCCAGCACGCACTGGAGCTCCACCAGGCGCTCAACGACCACATGGCCGCCACCTGCCGCGACCATCCGCGCCACTACGCGGGCCTGGGCACCGTGCCGCTGCAGTCGCCGCGGCTGGCCGTGCAGGAGCTGGAGCGCTGCATCGACCAGCTGGGCCTGCAGGGCGTGCAGATCGGCTCGCACGTCACCGGGCCCGATGGCACCCACTGGAACCTGGACGCGCCCGAGCTGTTCCCGTTCTTCGAGGCCGCCGCGGAACTGGGCGCGGCCATCCTGGTGCACCCCTGGGACATGATGGGCACGGACACCATGCCCAAGTACTGGCTGCCGTGGCTGGTGGGCATGCCGGCCGAGCAGTCGCGCGCGGCCTGTTGCCTGGTGTTCGGCGGCGTGCTCGAGCGCCTTCCGAAGCTGAAGGTCTGCATGGCCCACGGCGGCGGCAGTTTCCCCTACACCATCGGCCGCATCGAACACGGCTTCAACATGCGGCCCGACCTGGTGGCCACCGACAACCCGCACAACCCGCGCGACTACCTGCGCCGGCTGTACTTCGACTCCTGGGTGGCCGATCCGCGCGCGCTGCGCTATCTGCTCGACACCTGCGGCGTGGACCGGGTGATGCTGGGCACCGACTACCCCTTCCCCCTGGGCGAACAGGAACCTGGCGCCGGCATCGAACAGCTCGGGCTCGCCGATTCCGAACGCGCCCGCCTCTACCACGGTACCGCGCTGGAATGGCTCGGCCTGCCGGCCTCGCGCTTCGCATGATCGGTACGCGGCCGACACAGGGCCATCCCTCGGTCCGGCCTCCTACAATGACCGCATGACCGACCTGTACGCCGACGACCACGCCCGCCACCTGGACACGACCGACCCGCTGCCCAGCCTGCGCGGCGAGTTCCACCTGCCGCACCACGACGGCGCCGAACAGGCCTATTTCTGCGGCAACTCGCTCGGCCTGCAGCCGCGCGGCGTGCGCGCCCATGTCGGGCAGGTGCTGGAGAAGTGGGCGACCGAGGCGGTGGAAGGCCACTTCACGGGCCAGGCGCAGTGGATGTCCTACCACGAACTGGTGCGGGATCCGCTCGCCGGCGTGGTCGGTGCGCTGCCCTCGGAGGTGGTGGCGATGAACTCGCTCACCGCCAACCTGCACCTGATGATGGTCAGCTTCTTCCGCCCGGCCGGCGAGCGCAATGCGATCCTGGTCGAGGCCGGCAGCTTTCCGTCCGACCGCTACGCGGTGGAATCGCAGCTGCGCTTCCACGGCCTGTCGCCACTACATTCGCTGATCGAAGTCGAACCCGACCAGGCCAACGGCACGGTCTCGATGCAGGCGATCGAACAGGCGATCGCCACACATGGTCCGCGACTGGCGCTGGTGCTGTGGCCCGGCGTGCAGTACCGCACGGGCCAGGCCTTCGACATCGGCGCCATCGCCCGCATGGCGCAGGCAGCGGGTGCCGTGGCGGGCTTCGACCTGGCCCATGCGGTGGGCAACTTGCCGCTGGCGCTGCACGACAGCGGCGCGGATTTCGCGGTGTGGTGCCACTACAAGTACATGAATGCCGGACCCGGCGCGGTGGCGGGCTGCTTCGTGCACGAGCGCCATGCACGCACCGACCGCCCGCGCTTCGCCGGCTGGTGGGGCCACGAACCGGCCACGCGTTTCCGCATGGGCCCGGAGTTCGTGCCCACGGCCGGCGCCGATGGCTGGCAGCTGAGCAATCCCCCGATCCTGGGCCTGGCGCCGCTGCGCGCCTCGCTGGAGCTGTTCACCAGCGCAGGCATGGATGCGCTGCGCGCGAGATCCGAACGCCTCACCGGTTACCTGGAAGCCCTGGTCGATGCGCGCCTGGGCGAGACGCTGCAGGTGATCACCCCGCGCGAGCCGGCCCGCCGTGGCTGCCAGCTGTCGCTGCGGGTGACGCGCGGCCGCGGCCTGTCCGGCCGCGAGGCGGGCCGCTCGCTGTTCGAGTTCCTGGGAAGCCAGGGCATCGTGGGCGACTGGCGCGAACCGGACGTGATCCGCATCTCGCCCACCCCGCTCTACAACACGCACACCGACGTACTGCGCTTCGCGCGCGCGGTCGAACAGTGGGCGGCCGGGTGAGGAATCAACCGATCTGGTCGTCCAGAAGTCCCCACGGCGGCGTGACCCGGCTTCCGGGGATGCCCAAAGCTGGGCGCCCCGCGTCTCCCTGCGGCGCCTCCCAGCAGAGACTCGAACAACGTCGATCCGTCATCCCCGCGCAGGCGGGGACCCAGCGTCTTCCACCACCCCCGCCACGGACGGCAAACCCATGCACCGGCAACCCGCCACCTACATCCTCGCCAGCCGCCGCAATCGCACGCTGTACATCGGCGTCACCGGCGATCTCGTCCGCCGCATCTGGCAGCATCGCGAACACCTTCTGCCTGGATTCACCAATCGCCACGCGATCACGCGGGTGGTCTGGTACGAACTGCATGCAACCATGGAGGCGGCGATCATCCGCGAGAAGCGGCTCAAGCGGTGGAATCGGGCGTGGAAGATCCGGCTGGTCGAACAGGCGGATCCCTACTGGAACGACCTGTGGCCCCATCTGGCAGCTGGAGCCGGAGACACTGGATCCCCGCCTGCGCGGGGATGACGGCGGTCGTTTACGTCGAGGTGCCGCACGGTGCCGTTGCGCAACCGCACAGATGAAGGGACTCCCGGGACTTCGATGAACGCAGCCGGCAATCGCAGCATCACCATCATCGGCGCCGGGCTGGCGGGGACCCTGCTGGCCACGCTGCTGGCGCAGCGCGGCTGGGCCGTGGAGGTGTTCGAGCGGCGCGGAGACCCGCGCGTGCATGGCTATGCGGGTGGGCGCTCGATCAACCTCGCGCTGGCCGAGCGCGGGCTGCATGCGCTGCGGCAGGCGGGGGCCGATCCGGGCGTCATGCGGCAGGCGGTGATGATGCGCGGGCGCATGGTGCATCCGCTGGGCGGCGAACCGGAGCTGCAGCGCTACGGCCGCGACGACAGCGAGGTGATCTGGTCGATCAACCGCGGCGAGCTCAACATCGTCCTGATCGAGACCGCCGAAGCGGCCGGCGCCACGCTGCACTTCGACCGCGGACTGGACAGCGTGGATTTCGACTCCGGCACCCTGCACGTCCGCGGCGAGGATCACGACGAGGTCCGCCCGTTCCACACCCTGGTCGGGGCGGACGGCGCCGGCTCCACCCTGCGCGCGCAGATGGCGCGCCACGCCGACCTCGGCGAGCGCACCGAGTGGCTGGACCACGGTTACAAGGAGCTCGAGATTCCGCCCGGACCGCACGGCGGCTTCCGCATCGAGCCCAATGCGCTGCACATCTGGCCGCGCGGCCACTACATGTGCATCGCCCTGCCCAACGACGAGCGTACCTTCACCGTCACCCTGTTCATGCCGCATGCCGGCGCGTACCCGAGCTTTGCGACAGTACCCGACGGCGCCGCGGCGCGCGCCCTGTTCGAGGAACAGTTCGCCGACGCCGTCCCGCTGATCCCGATGCTCGAGGAGGACTACGACCGTAATCCGACCGGCCAGCTCGGCACGCTCTACCTGGACCGCTGGCACCTGGACGGACGCGCGGTGCTGCTGGGCGACGCTGCGCACGCGATGGTGCCTTTCCACGGGCAGGGGATGAACTGCGCGTTCGAAGACTGCGTGGCGCTGGCCGACCACCTGGACCGCGCGCCCGACATCGCCGCCGCCTATGCCGCTTTCGCCGCGCAGCGCATGCCCGATGCCGCGGCGATCCAGCACATGGCGCTGGAGAACTACATCGAGATGCGCGACCGCGTGGACGATCGCGGCTACCGCCTGCAGCGCGCGCTCGAGCTGCAGCTGCAGGCGCGGCATCCGGAGCGATTCATCCCGCACTACGCCATGGTCAGCTTCATGCGCATCCCCTACTCGCTGGCGCTGGCGCGCAGCGAGATCCAGCGCGGCATCCTGGAGCGTGCGACGCAGGGGCTGAAGACGCTCGACGGCGTCGACTGGGCGTCGCTGGATGCGGACGTGCTGGAAAGGCTCACACCGATCGCCGGGTAGGACAGCGGCAGCGGAAAGCAACCGCATGGCGCCCGGGCCTACAATGCCCCCATGGGCAACAGCTTCCTGTTCTACGACCTGGAAACCTTCGGCGCCGACCCGCGCCGCACCCGCATCGCGCAGTTCGCGGCGATCCGGACCGACGAGGACCTCAACGAGATCGAGGAGCCCATCGATTTCCTGGTGCGCCCGGCCGACGACCTGCTGCCCTCGCCGGACGCCACGCTCGTCACCGGACTGGCACCGCAGCGCGCGCTGGCCGAGGGCGTGCCGGAAGCCGAGGCCTTCGCCCGCATCTTCGAGGCGATGTCGCGCCCGCAGACCTGCACGCTGGGCTACAACTCGCTGCGTTTCGACGACGAGTTCGTGCGCTACGGCCTGTACCGCAATTTCTACGATCCCTACGAACGCGAGTGGCGCGGCGGCAACTGCCGCTGGGACCTGCTAGACGTGATGCGCCTGATGCACGCGTTGCGCCCGGAAGGCATCACCTGGCCGCAGCGCGACGACGGCAAGGGCACCTCGTTCAAGCTCGAGCACCTGGCCGCCGCAAACGGCGTGCGCGTGGGCGATGCGCACGAGGCCCTGTCGGACGTGCGCGCCCTGATCGGCCTGGCGCGGCGCTTCCGGCAGGCGCAGCCGCGGCTCTGGGACTACGCCCTGCGCCTGCGCGACAAGCGTCATGTGGCCACCCTTCTCGACGCCGTGGCCATGGAGCCGGTGCTGCACGTCTCGCAGCGCTACCCGGCCACGCGCCTGTGCGCGGCGGCGGTGGTGCCGATCACCCGCCATCCACGCATCGAAAGCCGCATGATCGTGTTCGATCTCGACGCCGATCCCGAGGTCCTGCTGCGCATGGATTCCGAGGCGATCGCCGCGCGCCTGTACCTGCGCGCCGACCAGTTGCCGGAAGGCCAGGCACGCATCCCGCTCAAGGAGGTCCATCTCAACCGCTGCCCGGCCATCGTCCGCTGGGAGCACCTGCGCGCCGAGGATTTCCAGCGCCTGTCGATCGATCCGGAACTGGCCCGGACGCGCGCGGCGCGATTGCGCGAGGCAGGCCCGGAACTGGCCGAGAAACTGCGCCGCGTCTATGCACTCCAGCGCGAACAGCCCGTCGCCGATGCCGATGCCGCGCTCTACGACGGCTTCCTGCAGGACGGCGACAAGCGCCTGTTCGCCGAAGTGCGGTCCACGCCGCCGGAAGCGCTGGGCGCGCGCGCCTTCGGCTTCCGCGACCCGCGCCTGCCGGAGCTGCTGTTCCGCTACCGCGCCCGCAACTGGCCGCACACCCTCGACGCCGTCGAACGCCAGCGCTGGGACCACTTCCGTCGCCAGCGCCTGGCCGACGACAGTGCGCAGTCCGAACTCGGTTTCACGCCCTATTTCCAGCGCATCGCCACACTGCGCGCCGAGCACGCCGGCGATGCCGCGCGCCTCGCCCTGCTCGACCAGCTCCAGGCCTGGGGCCAACACCTGCACGCATCCCTGGCATGACGACCTATTTCACCGACAAGTCGCTGAAGTTCCTCCGCTCGCTGGCGCGCCACAACGAGCGCGCCTGGTTCCTCGCCCACAAGGACGACTACGAAACGCAGGTGCGCGAGCCGTTCCAGCGCCTGCTCGACGACCTGCAGGGCCCGCTGGCGGAAGTGAGCCTGCATTTCCGCTCCGATTCGCGCAAGGTCGGTGGCTCGATGTTCCGCATCCAGCGCGACACGCGCTATGCCAGCGACAAGACGCCCTACAAGCAATGGCAGGGTGCGCGGCTCTACCACGAGCGTTTCCGCGAAGTGCCTGCGCCGTCGTTCTACCTGCATCTGCAGCCGGGCGGCAGCTTCTTCGGCGGCGGCATCTGGCACCCCGACACGCCGGTACAGCGGCGCATCCGCCAGTTCATCTTCGACAACCCGGGTGGCTGGAAGGCGGCTGCGCACGCACCGGCGTTCCGGCGGCGCTACGAGCTCGACAACGACGAGATGCTGGTGCGCCCGCCGCGCGGATTCCCGGCCGGGTTCGAGTTCATCGACGACCTGCGCCACCGCAACTTCGTGGCCTGGCGGCCGATCGAAGACGGCGTGATGCTGGGCCCGCGCCTGCTTCCCACGCTGCAGAAGGACCTGCACGCCCTGGCGCCGTTCATGGATTATCTCTGCGCCTCGCTGGACCTGGAGTTCTGATGCGCAAGTGGCTCGTCCTGATCGTGCTACTGCTGGCCATCCTGCTCGCCTGGGTAGCGGCCGGCCCCTTCGTCGCCATGCATGCCATCGGCAAGGCCGTGCGGGAGGAGAATCCCGCGGCCCTGGCGCGGCACATCGACTTCCCGCCGTTTCGCGCCAGCCTCAAGGCCCAGCTCGGCGACCGCCTCGCCCGCAGCGTGGGCGTGGAGACGCAATCGGGCTGGCTCGGCGCCCTGGGCATGACCGTCGCCAACGAAGTCGCCGGCGGCGCGGTCGAACTGATGGTCACCCCCTACGGCATCGGCGCGCTGATCGAAGGCCGCAAGGTGTGGAACCGTGCCACCGGCATGCCACCACCGCGCACGCCGGAAGGCGCGGCGGTCCGTCCCGACCCGTGGCGCAACGCGCAGCGCCGCTACGAATCCACCTCCCGCTTCACCGCCACCGTGCACACCGACGACGGCGCGCCCGTCGTGTTCGTCCTCACCCGCCACGGCCTGCGCTGGAAACTCTCGGACATCCGCCTGCCGCCGGGTTGAACTCCGCCGCGACCGGGGCGGGCGCGACTGCGGCCGTTGCGACCTCGCGGCGCCGCCACGCCGTCTCCGTCATTGCATCTTCCCCGCAGGCGAACCCAGCGCCATCGCGCGACTGCTCGTACCCTGAAGCGGCGCCATCACCTCGTCACCCTCGCGAGCCAACTCCACCCTCGCCCGCGCAGGCGGGGGACCCGGCGTTCCCCGGTCCCGGGCGCGCCACAGCTGCCGCCCCCCCTGTCCGATCCCAGGTTGGCCCCGCGTTCTCTCCCATGCATCCGATGTCGATCCGGCCGAAACGCGGCCGGATCCAGGGGGCGGCGAAGGAGTGCCCGTCCGGCGTGCGCCGCGCGGCCATCGAGGGAGCAGGACACATGAAAGACACGAAGAAGAACGCGTCGGTCGAGGACGCGCTGATGGAACAGCTCCGCTATGGCGGATTCGACAAGCAGAACCTCGCCGACCTGGTGAAGGTCGCCGCGAGCATCCACAAGGGCGGCCTGGAACACCTGCGCGGCTTTCCCCTGGGCAAACCACCGATCGTCGACGGCCTGCGCCTGAGCGGCGACATCAGCCTGGACGCTGTCGGCCGGCTGCTGCAGGAGATCCTGCCGCAGACCTCGCGCGTCTCGGGTCTGCGCCTCTTTCCGAAGGGCATCCCGTGGCCCGAGGTCTACCACGTGGACGTCGACCTCGGCGCACCCGTGCAGCAGCAGCACGGCTTCTGAGGCACGGGCATGGGCCTCCCCGACATGCTGCCCGCGTCCGCCGGGGG
>JAEXLY010000303.1 GCA_023444765.1 Pseudomonadota bacterium
CCGCCGCCCACCCCGCGGACGGGCGGGCGCGCGCCCACGCCGCTGGCGCTTGCGTGCTCGAACAGCAACTGGTCGAACTGGTCGCGGCGCACGTGCACCGCGTAGTCGTTGCGCGGGTCGAGCGCGCGGCTGAAATGGAACACGTAGCGCCTGCCGGCCATTTCCAGCAGCGGGAAATCGGCGCCGGGCTTGTGCACGCCGATGGCGCGGACCCGTTCCAGCACGCCGAGCTCGTCGAGGATCGGCATGTTCATCGGCAGCAGCGATTCGCCGATGTGGAAGCGCGGGTGCGCGTCCTTCTCCAGCAGGACCACGTGGAGGCCGCGGCGCGCCAGCAGGGTGGCGGCGGTGCTGCCGGCCGGGCCGCCGCCGATCACCAGGACGTCGCAGCCGGGCGGGGCTGCGGGGGCGGCGGCGGGCGTGGCGGGGCTTGGCATCCGGGGGCGCGGGTCGCGGCTGGCTGAACGGGTGCGCATGATAGCGGACCTCCCGTCGCCCTCCCGAAAGCGCCCGCGAAGCGCGGCGCGCTTGCGCCCGGCGCGCCGATGCAGGATCGTTGCGGCCCTGTCCGACAACTTGCCTGCCAATGTCCGCGCAAAACGATGCCGAACGCGAACTCGCCGAACTGCTGGTCGACAGCCTGAACCTGGACGGCGTGACAGCGGCCGACATCGATCCCGAGGCGCCCCTGTTCAATGCCGGCCTGGGCCTGGATTCGATCGACGCGCTGGAGCTGTCGCTGGCCATCAGCAAGCGCTACGGCTTCCAGTTGCGCTCGGATGCGGACGAGAACCGGCGCATCTTCGCCTCGCTGCGCGCCCTGTCCGAACACGTCCAGCAGCATCGAACGACTTGATCCTCGCCCTGCAGATCCTCCTGGCGGTGGCTTACGCGCTGCTGGCGCATGGCGCCAGCGCCGGTGGCGACGCACGCCTGGCGCTGGCCGCGCTGCTGGTGCTGGTCGCGCTGATGATGGCCCTGCCCCTGGCGCGGCTGCGCCCCTGGGCCTTCCCGGTCACCATCGCCCTGGTCGCGGCGAGCTGGTGGCTGTACGGCACCGGGCTCGCCACGCTGCCGCTGCTGGTGGCGCCGGTGGCCTTCGTGGCGCTGGTGGCCTGGGTGTTCGGGCGCAGCCTCAGGGCCGGGCGCGTGCCGCTGATCACCCGGATCGTGTCCGGGCTCGATGGCGTGCCGCCCGCGCAGCTGCGTCCGGACGTGGCCGCCTATGCCCGGTCGCTGACCGGGATCTGGACCGGGGTGCTGGTGCTGCTGGGCCTGGCCAACCTCGGGCTGGCGATGCTGGCGGCGCCGGGGGGGCTGCTGGCGCAGGCGGGGTTCGCCTCGCCGTATCCGATCACCCATGGGCAGTGGTCGTGGTTCGCCAACGTGCTCAACTACGGCCTGGTGGGCGGCTTCTTCGCGCTCGAGTTCCAGTGGCGGCGGCGCCGCTTCCCCGACCGCGAGCAGGGGTTCCTCGGTTTCCTGCGCCGGCTGGGCGGCCTCGGCCCTGCCTTCTGGCGCGATTTTCTGCGCTGACATGGACGGCATGACCGGATCCAGGCTGCAGCGCGACGCCCACGAGGCGTCGCTGCCGCATGGCGCCGTCCCGGCCGCCGGCGCAGCGCCGGGCATCGACCCGCGCGGCGACGGCATCGCGTGGCGGATCTGGAATACGCTGCAGTTCGCCTTCACCCTGGCCTGGACCGCGGGCTGGATCACGCTGGCGCTGCTGGCGCGGCCGCTGTCGGGGCCGCGGGCCGGGCTGCCGCTGCGCATGGCGGCCCGCTGCTGGGCGCCCGGCCTGCTGTGGGGCGCCGGTGCCCGGCTCCAGGTCGAAGGGCAGGAGCGGATCGATTTTTCCCGGCCCTGCCTGTTCGTGGCCAACCACCAGTCGGTCATCGACATCTGCGCGTTGTTCCGCGCGGTTCCGGTGCCCCTGCGCTTCCTGCTGAAGCAGGAAATGAGGCAGGTGCCCTTCGTGGGCTGGTACGCGCGCGCCACCGGCATGCTGTTCATCGTGCGCGACAGCGCCCGCGCCGGCGCGCTGTTCCGGCGGCAGGCTGCCGCCCTGCTCGCCGGCGGCCGGAGCCTGTGCCTGTTCCCCGAGGGCACGCGCAGCCGCGACGGGCGCATGGCGCCGTTCAAGGCCGGTTCGCTGCAGTCGGCGATCGATGCCGGCGTGGACGTGGTGCCGGTGGCCCTGCACGGCGCCGGTCGGGTGCTGCCGGTGGACGGCTTCTTCCGGGTGCGGCCGGGCACGATCCGGGTCGGCTTCGGCGCGCCGCTGTCCACGCGCGTGGACGGCCGCCCGGTAAGCCGCCAGGCACTGGCCGAGCAGGCCCAGGCGCGGGTCCAGGCGATCCTCGACGGCTGGGAGTAGGCGGTGCTGGAGTTCGTGATCGACCCCGGGCATCCCTGCCTGCCGGGCCACTTCCCCGGCCGGCCGGTGGTGCCGGGCGTGGTGGTGCTCGACCGGGTCGTGGCCGCGATCGAGCAGTTGCACGGCCCGCAGCCGGCGCTGCGCCTGCCGCGGGTCAAGTTCCTGCAGCCGCTGCTGCCCGGGGAGACCGCGCGGATCGAACTGGAGCCGGCGGCCGCTGCCGCACCGCGCTGGCGGTTCCGGGTGCTGCGCGGGGAGGCGACCATCGCCAGTGGCGAGGTCGCGGCCGGGGAGGGCCTGCAGCCGTGAGTGCGGACTGGAAGCAGCGGCCCGAAGGCGGCGGACGCCTGGCCGTCTGGCTCATGCGGGCGGTGGGCCGGCACGGCGGGCGCCCGCTGGCGCGGCTGCTGCTGTATCCCATCAGCCTGTACTTCCTGCTGCGCCGCGGCCCCGAGCGGCGTGCCTCGATCGCCTTCCTCGACCGCGCGCTGGGACGGCCGGCGCGGCTGCTCGACGGCGCCCGCCACGTGCACGCCTTCGCCTCGGTCACGCTCGACCGGCTGTTCCTGCTCGATGGCAAGGAGAGTCGCTTCCGCATCGGGGTGGAAGGAGTGGAGACGCTGGCGGCCAGGGTGGACGAGGGCCGCGGCGTGCTGCTGTTCGGCTCGCACCTGGGCAGCTTCGAAGTGATGCGCGTGCTCTCGCGCCAGCGTCCCGGGCTCAAGCTGCGGGTGGTGCTGGACAAGGCCCACAGCCAGGCCATCACCCAGGTGCTCGACGCGCTGGCGCCGGAAATCGCGGCCGGCGTGATCGACGCCGGCCAGGACGGCCCGGCGCTGATGCTGCAGATCCAGCAGGCGGCCAGCGAGGGCGCGCTGGTGGCGCTGCTGGTCGACCGCGCCCTGCCGGGACAGCGCACGGTCGAGGTGCCGTTCTTCGGTGCGCCGGCACGGTTTCCGCTGGCGCCCTGGCAGATGGCCGCGGTACTGCGGTTGCCGGTGGTGCTGGGCTTCGGCCTGTATCGTGGCGGCAACCGCTACCAGCTGGCCTTCGAACCCTTCAGCGACGGCATCGACCTGCCGCGGCGCGGCCGCGACGAGGCCCTGGCCACGCTCATCGCCGGTTATGCGGCCAGGCTGGAACATCACGCCCGGCAAGCTCCCTACAACTGGTTCAACTTCTACGACTTCTGGCATGTCGATGACCAAGCGCAAGCACCGCAGCCGTCCGCAGGCGACGTCCAACCCGTGGCGCCGCCTGGCGTCCTGCCTTTGCCTGCTCGCGATCCTGCCGACGGCCTGGGCGCAGGCCGGCCCCGATAGCGCGGCCATCCTGCGCGCGCTTGCGCGACCGGTGCCGGCGGCCACGCCGTTCGTGGAAGTGCGCGAATCGCCGATGCTCAAGACGCCGCTGCGGCTGTCGGGCGAGTACCGTCGGCCGGACGCCGACACCCTCGTGCGCGAGGTGCGCGCACCCTACGCCGAGACCACCACGATCCGCGACGGCCACGCCATCCTGGCGCGTGCCGGAAAGCCCGACCGGCGCTTCGCGCTGTCGCGCGCGCCCGAACTGGAAGCGTTGCAGACCAGCTTCGGCGCGCTCCTCTCGGGCGATGGCGAGGCGTTGCGTGCGCATTACACCGTGGACGCGCAGGGCACCGCGGCGCACTGGGCGCTGCGTCTGGTGCCTCGCGACGCCGCGCTGGCCGCGCGTGTGCAGGGCATCGTCCTGCATGGCGATGGCGGCGAACTGCGCTGCATCGAAACCGTGCCGGCGAACGGGCCTGCGCAGCGCACGCT
>JAEXLY010000314.1 GCA_023444765.1 Pseudomonadota bacterium
CCCCTGTCGTTTCCGGCCGGAGCCCTGGCGTCCGGGGCGGCCTCCGAACCGCGATTCAATCCGGCGTCCATCCGGCCGTTACCGGCATGAAGGATCCCTGCCACCCGCCGATGCCTGTCGCCGACGAACCCTCGCACCTGCTGGACGACGAAGAGCACTCGCAGTTCGCCCTGCGCGCGCCCGGCGAGATCGCCGCCGTCCTGCGCGCCCTGGTCGAGGCCCGCTCGCTGATCAGCGCCAGCCTGGTGCCGGGCGGCTACGCCTGCCCGACCGCGCTGCTCGCAGTCCGCGACGACGGCAGCCTGGTGTTCGATGGCAACCGCGACGAGGCCATGAACGGGCGCATGGCCGCCGCCAGCCGCATGGTCTGCAGCGCGCAGCTGGACCTGGTGCCGATCCGCTTCCGGGTGTCCTCGCCGACGCGGATCGTCCACGAGGACTATGTGGCGTTCTCCACGCCCTGGCCGCAGGCGCTGCTGCGCATGCAGCGGCGCGAGACCTACCGGCTGCAGTCGCCGGCCACCGCCCCCGCCGTGGTGCACGTGGGCGAGGACGAGCACGCGCCCGATCCCGCCGGCCCGGGCCTTCGCGTGCTGGACATCAGCGGCGGCGGCCTGGCGATCGCCGTCCCGGAGGGCCGCCAGGCCCGTTTCCAGCCTTCGGCCGGACCGTTCCGCTGCCTGCTCCGGCTCGGCGATGCGGCGCCGGTGCCGGTCCTGATCGAGGCCGTCTACGTCTGCCCGCACGAAGTGCGGGGCCTCATGCAGTGGCGCATCGGCTGCCGCTTCGTCGACCTGCCCGCCGCCGTCGAGCAGCAGGTGATGCAGTACATCTTCCAGGTCGAGCGCCAGCGCAACGCGCGGCTGCGCCGCGGCGGCTGAGGCGTCCATGCAACCGGCCGCATCCGGCCCTCAAGTTCCGGCGGGACGGGCCGCTATCGGGTCGACGGGCGTGCCCGACGGCGCGCCCACGATTACCCCACCCGGAGCCGACCCATGACCCGTACCACCTCTCACGCCCTCGCCCTCCTGCTGCTCGGCGGCTGCGCGTTCACCGCCCTCGCCCAGGATCCGATCCGTCCCGAACAGGCCGCGCGCCACGTCGGCCAGAGCGGCATGGTCTGCGGCAAGGTCGAGAAGACCCGCTACGCCGAGAACTCCGAAGGCCAGCCGACCTTCCTGCACATGGGCGGCTCCTTCCCGCGCCACACCTTCTCCGCGCGCATCCCCCAGGACCAGCGCGACAAGTTCCGCCCGTCGCCGGAAGAACTGGAAGGACGCGACATCTGCGTGGTCGGCACGATCCAGCGCGATGCCAGCCGCGCCGAGATCGCGGTGCGCTCGCCCAGCGACGTCAAGCTCGCCACGATCAAGTGATCCAACGGCCCGGCGCGCGTAGCGACCGGGCCGTTCTCGTTTCCGTCACAGGGGAGTGACCCATGCAGTGGTTCTCGAATCTCAAGCTCGCGCCCAAGCTGATGCTGGCCTTCGGCGTGGTCCTGGTGCTGATGCTCGTGCAGGGCATCGGCGCCTACATCGGCATGCGTTCGATGGAGCGCGTCACCGGCGAGCTGGCGCAGGACGTCCTGCCCAGCGTCACCCTGGTCGGCCAGACCCGGGCGCTGCTCGGCGAGTACCGCACCGCCTCGTACCGCGGCCTGGTCCGCGCCAGCGAGACCGTCAAGCGGGAGGCGCGCGAACGCGCGGTCCAGATCGACAACCAGCTGGCGGAGAACCTCAAGGATTACGAGCAGTACGCCACGACCCCGGAAGAGCAGCGCCTGCTGGCCGAGCTGACCACCGCCTGGGAGGCCGCGCGCGCGTCCTACGCCTCGGTCAACGAGATGCTCGACCTCGAGCTGCCGGATGACGCCACCGACACCTTCATCGGCGAAACCAGCCGCCTGCACGACGCCACCAGCGCCGCGCTCGCCGCGCTCGCCGACGAGGCCAACCGCGGCGCCGCCGCATCCACCGCAAGCGCGCAAAGCACCTACACCGCGTCCAACCTGATGCTGGTGACCCTGCTGCTGGCCGGCATCGGCGCCGGCCTGGCGGTGGCCTGGCTGATGGCGCGCAGCCTCACCCGCGCCGCGCGCGAGGCCGCGGGCGTTGCCAACGACGTGGCCGGCGGCAAGCTCGACAGCCACATCGACACCAGCCGCGCCGACGAGATCGGCGACCTGCTCAAGTCCATGCGGCGCATGCAGCACGACCTGCGCGAGCGCATCGAGCGCGACCAGGCGATCGCCGGCGAGAACCTGCGCATCCGCACCGCGCTGGACAGCTCCGGCACCAGCGTGATGATCACCGACCCGCAGCGCACGATCATCTACGCCAATGCCGCGGTCACCGAACTGCTCCAGCACTACGAGGAGGAGATCCGGTCGGCCCTGCCCGAATTCGGCGCCGAGGCCATCATCGGCACCAGCATCGATGCCTACCACACCGACCCGGCCAGCATTGCCGGGATGCTGGAACAGCTGCAGGGCGTGCATCACGGCGAGATCGAGCTCGGTGGCGCCCACTTCGGGCAGAGCGTGGCGCGCGTCGACGATGCCGACGGCTCGCTGCTGGGCTACGTGGTGGAATGGCGCGACCGCACCCCGCAGGTGCATGTCGAAGTGGAACTGGGCCGGGTGGTCCAGGCCGCGGCGGCCGGCGACCTGTCGCAGCGCATCGGTCTGGAAGGCAAGAAGGGTTTCTACCTGCAGCTTGCCGAGCAGCTCAACGGCCTGCTCGACGCCAATGCGATCAGCCTGGAGCAGGTCTCGCAGGTGCTGACCGCACTGGCCGACGGCAACCTGACCGCGCGCATGGACGGCGATTTCCACGGCGTGTTCGCGACCATGCGCGATAACGCCAACCGCACCGTCGAGCGCCTGGCCGAGATCGTCAACCAGATCCGCGCTGGCAGCGATGCCATCAACGCCTCGGCCTCCGAGATCGCCGCGGGCAACGACGACCTCTCGCGCCGCACCGAGCAGCAGGCCGCGTCGCTCGAGGAAACCGCCTCCTCGATGGAGGAGCTGACCTCCACCGTGCGCCAGAACGCCGA
The DNA here is from genome assembly GCA_023444765.1 of Pseudomonadota bacterium. Lineage (GTDB taxonomy): Bacteria > Pseudomonadota > Gammaproteobacteria > Xanthomonadales > Xanthomonadaceae > Luteimonas. The sequence continues at coordinate 3,058 of JAEXLY010000314.1, forward strand.
CAACGCCCGCCAGGCCAACCAGCTGGCCATCGGCGCGGTCGATGTCGCCTCCCAGGGCGGCGAGGTGGTCGACAAGGTGGTCCAGACCATGTCCGCGATCTCCGAGTCGTCCAACCGCATCGCCGACATCATCGGCGTGATCGACGGCATCGCCTTCCAGACCAACATCCTGGCGCTCAACGCAGCCGTTGAAGCCGCGCGCGCGGGCGAGCAGGGCCGCGGCTTCGCGGTGGTCGCCGCCGAGGTGCGCTCGCTGGCGCAGCGTTCGGCCGGCGCGGCCAAGGAGATCAAGCAGCTGATCACCGACTCGACCGACAAGGTGCGCCACGGCAACGACCTGGTGGGCCAGGCGGGGCGGACGATGGGCGAGATCGTGACCAGCGTGAAGCGGGTGACCGACATCATTGCCGACATCTCGGCCGCCTCGCAGGAGCAGAGCGCGGGGATCGAGCAGGTCAACCAGGCGATCACGCAGATGGACGAGAGCACGCAGCAGAACGCGGCGCTGGTGGAGGAAGCCACGGCCGCGGCGCGCAGCATGGAACAGCAGGCCGGGCAGCTGGTGCAGACCGTGGCGGTGTTCCGCGTGCAGGAGGACAAGCCGGTGCGCAAGGCCGCCAATGCGGCATCGCCCGCACCGGCCGCCAAGGCCCCCGCCAGCGTGGTCAGGCTGGCCGGGCACAGGCCGGCGCCATCGCGAAGCAAGCCGGCGCCACGCGCCGTGTCCGCGACCGAAAGCAGCGGCGAGTGGCAGGAGTTCTAGCCCGCCGCCGCCTTGATCGAACCCGGAAACGGGGCGCCTCGGCGCCCCGTTCTCTTTTCGGGCAAGCCCGCCGGACGCACCGAAGTGTGACCGCTCCGCAGGTTCCGGCATGTGGTGACGCACTGGGACGTTCTGTCCAGCTTCCTGAATACAGCCCCGCCGGGGGCGGCCGATATCGACGACGCACCACAACGCCCTGACGCGGGGCGCCCTCCGATTCGACCACAGGATGTACGTACCATGCCCGTTCGCACCACCGCGCTTTCCCTCGCGCTCCTGCTTGCGCTGCCGATCACGGCTGCCGCGCAGGAGGCCGAGTCCATGTTCTCCTTCAGCGGCTTCGGCACCGTCGGTGTCGTCCACAGCAGCGAGGACCAGGCCGACTTCGCCACCGACTTCCAGCCCGACGGTGCCGGCCATTCCGACAGCTGGTCGGCCAACCCCGACAGCCGCCTGGGCTTCCAGGTCGACGCCCGCTTCAGCGAGCGCTTCTCCGCCGTCGTGCAGGTGATGAGCCAGTACGACTACGAAGGCTCTTACGAACCCGACCTCACCCTGGCCCATGTCCGCTACGCGTTCACGCCGGCGCTGTCGCTGCGCCTGGGCCGCCTGGCGCCGCCGACGTTCATGCTCTCGGACTACCGCAAGGTCGGCTACGCGATGCCGTGGCTGCGGCCGCCGGTAGAGGTCTACAACACCTCGCTGGCGATCGACGGCGCCGAGATCGCCTACAAGTTCAACGTCGGCAGCACGGCCATGACCCTGCAGCTGGTCGGTGGCGACACGTATGCCGGCACGATCAGGCTCGACGACACCATCGGCCTGGTCGGACGCGCGGAGTTCGGCAGCTCGACCATCTTCGCCGGCTACAACCGCACCACGCTGTCGCTCCAATCCGATCCGGCCGTCGAGGCGCTGCTGGCGCTGTACACGCCCGTCGCACCGCAGCTGGCCTCGCGCTTCCGCTTCGCGGACAACGATGTGACCTTCTCCTCGCTGGGCTATGCCTACGATCCGGGCGCATGGTTCGCGCGCGCCGAGGTGACCCGCCTGGGCACCGACGACGGCATGATCGCGGCGACCACCAACATGTACGCGAGCGCCGGCTGGCGCGTGGGTGCGTGGACCCCCTACTTCACGCTCGGCAAGGTCAGCGTCGACAGCGATACCAGCGTCGGCGCCGCCGATCCCATCGGCGTGGTCAACGCCATCCTGGCCGGCCACAACGAGAACCGCCGCAGCCTCACCGTCGGCACGCGCTGGGACTTCCGCGAGAACTTCGCGCTCAAGCTCGAGGCCTCGCATGTCGATGCCGGCGCCGGCTCCAACGGGGGCCTGACGAACCTGCAGCCCGGCTTCCAGCGCGGCGGCAGCTACAACCTGCTGTCGGCCGCCGTCGACTTCGTGTTCTGAGGACCTGCCCGATGAAGCTCCGCAACATCCTTCAGTTCCTCGCCCTGGCCGCCATGCTGCCGGTCGCCGCCCACGCCGAGGTGGTGGTGGTGGTGTCCGCCGACAGCCCCGTCACCAGCGTCACCAGCGCCCAGGCCTCGCAGATCTTCCTGGCCAAGTCGGTCACCCTGCCCGGCGGCGGCGCGGCGACGCCGATCGACATCGCCAGCGGTCCGGTGCGCGACGAGTTCTACGCCAAGGTCACCGGCAAGGATGCCGCCCAGCTCAAGTCCTACTGGGCCCAGCTGACCTTCACCGGCAAGGCCAAGCCGTTCCGGCAGGCGCCGAGCGCGGCCGAGGCGAAGAAGCTGATTGCGGCCTCTCCGTCCGCGATCGGCTATCTCGCCCCCGCGGACGTGGATTCCAGCGTCCGCGTCGTCCTCAAGCCCTGACCCGTCCCGGCGCCGGGGCGGACCACCCGCGCCCGCGCGGCCGGG
>JAEXLY010000332.1 GCA_023444765.1 Pseudomonadota bacterium
CCCAACCCCGGCCCCTGGCGCCGGGCATGGGCTGCGGGGGGCGGGAGCGCGCGGGGGCGGCCGGCCGGCCCGGGCTCGCCTATGATGCGCGCAGAACCCTGGACGACCGGACGACGGCATGCGCCGCATCACGCTTCTCACACTCCTGTGCTTCGCCGCGGCGGCGACCGCCGCCGATGCGCCCCGTGTCGCCGGCGAGCCGAGCCGAACGCCGGCCGCCAAGTCCGGCGGCACATGGCGCGCCGCCGCAGCACCGGTGGCCCGCCTGCGCTACGGCGAAATGTCCGCGCAGCGGATCCACAGGCTGCAGCAGGACAACGCTTCGCGCGTCGGCAAGCCGCTGCAGATCGGCATCGCCCGGGAGGCCGCCGGAGAGACGGACGGGCGCACGCTGCCGCAGCCCGGGTGGAGCAGGCTCGCCGACGGCAGCTCCGCGACCCGGATCGAGTTCACCTCGCCCCTGGCCTATGGCGTGCGCGCCGGTCTCCGGATCGAAGGCCTGGATCCACGCGCCGAACTGCGCTTTGCCGGATCGGCGCGACCCGACAGGATCGTCGCGCTGGTCACCGGCGCACAGGTCAGCGCGCTGGCCGGCGACGACGGTCTGTACTGGACGCCTTCGACCGAGGGCGAGCGGCAACTGGTGGAGATCTGGCTGCCGGCCGGTGCGTCTCCCGACGGCCTCAGGCTCGACGCACCGCGGCTGAGCCACCTGATGACCAACGCGGTCGACGACTTCCGCATCCTCAAGAATGTCGGCGGCTCGGGCAGCTGCAACATCAACGCCGTGTGCGAGGTCGCTGCCCTGGGCCAGGGCTACGTCCTGGTCAGGGATGCCGTGGCGCGGATGACCTTCGTGAAGGACGGCGGCACCTATCTGTGCACCGGAACGCTGCTCAACGACAACGACAGCGGAACCCAGGTGCCCTGGTTCCACACCGCCCACCACTGCATCAGCTCCCCTGCGCTGGCAGCGACGCTCAACACCTACTGGCGCTACGAATCCACCGCGTGCAGCAGCAACGTGGTGGGCGACTACGTGCAACTCAGCGGTGGCGCCGATTACCTGTATTCCAGCGACAGCGGGAGCGGCGGCACCGATGGCGCCCTCCTGCGCCTGCGCGACGCCGCACCGGCGGGCGCGACGTTCGCCGGCTGGGACGCGAATGTGCTCGCGTCGGGCAGCAGCGTCCTTGCCGTGCACCATCCGGCCGGGGATCTGAAGAAGGTTTCGTCCGGCCAGCACCTGCCCGCTCGCAGCGACGCCGTCAGCCACGCGGCGCGCTGGCTGCGGGGCACCACCGAGGGCGGCAGCAGCGGCTCGGGCCTGTTCACCCTGTCGAACGGGAATTACTACCTGCGCGGCGGCCTGCACGGCGGTTACGCCTCCTGCGCCAACTCCGGGACCACCGACAGCAACAACGTCGACTGGTACTCGCGCTTCGACGTGGACTTTCCGAACATCCGCCAGTATCTCGCGCCCGGACCCTCCGGCGGCCCGCGCCGCCGGACCGGCTCGCAGCCGCTGCGGCCGCACTGACGCGGACGCCGCTGCGCGAAATCGTCTCGCCGGCTTCCGGCTTGTCGCAGCCGCCCCATCGCGGACCGGCGCCGGCGTCGCTGCGACCGACTGATGCAACGTGCGGCCAGCGACGCCGTGGCGCGGGCGTGGCACGGCATCTGCGAGGCCGTTACAGCTGCCCGGTCGGCTCCAGCGTCCCGGGTGCCTGCGGGCATCCCGGGGGCGCGTGACCGCGACGCGTCTCCCAGCGCCAGAACGCCCACCCCGCCAGCATGAAGGCGGCCGCGAGCGCCGCCAGGTGGAGCGCATCGCCGCTCACCAGGGGCGAGATCAGGCCCGCCAGCATGGCGTTGAGCACCAGCCCCACGAAGGCCTGCAGGGACGAGGCCGAACCTCGCTGGCGCGGGTACATGTCGAGGATGGACAGGGTGACGATGGGGAACACCAGCGCGATGCCGAAGGCATTGGCCACCATCGGCAGCACGGCCCAGGGGACTTCGGGCGCGGGGGCCAGCGCGCTGTAGGCCAGGTTACCGAGCATCGCCACGGCGCTGACCGCGAAGCCGATGCCGGCCAGCCGCGTCCCGCTGATACGCCCTGCCGCCCGCCCCGAGACGAACGCCCCCAGCATCATCCCGCTGATCATCGGGATGAAGAACCAGCCGAACTGGCGCTCGTCCAGCCGCAGCAGGTCCAGGACGAAGGCCGGCGCTGAAGCGATGTACAGGAACAGTGCGGCGAAGTTGAGCGCACCGGCCAGCGCCAGGCGCAGGAACCTCGGATTGAGCGCGATCCACGCATAGTCGCGCAGCAGCCGGCGCGGCGACGGCGCCAGCCGCGCCTGGGGCGGCAGCGTCTCCGGGAGCCAGCGCCAGGTCGCGAGCAGCAGCAGCGTCGAGAACGCCACCAGGAACCAGAAGATCAGCGGCCAGCGTCCGACCCCCAGCAGCCAGCCGCCGACCACGGGCGCGATCGCCGGCGCCACGCCGAAGATCATCGACACCTGGCTCATCAACCGCTGCGCATCATCGCCATGCAGCACGTCGCGGATCACCGCACGTCCGACGATCAGCCCCACGCCCGCCGAAAGCCCCTGCAGCGCGCGGAAGGCCAGCAGCGTCGTCAGGTCGTCCGCCAGCGCGCATCCGGCCGAAGCCCCGGTGAACACCACCAGCCCGCCCAGGATCACCCGCCGCCTGCCCAGCATGTCCGACAGCGGGCCGTGTACCAGGCTCATCAGCGCGTAGGCGATCAGGTAGACGCTGATGGTCTGCTGCATCGCCAGCTTGTCGGCACGAAGGTCGGAACCCATCGCCGGGAACGCCGGGAAGATGGTGTCGATCGAGAACGGCCCGAACATCGCCAGGCCCGCCAGCAGCAACGCCAGCCGCCGCAGGCCGGGTACTTGCGCGCTTACCGCCATGGGCACGTCACGGCGCCGACGCCGGCGCGGGCCGGGCGGCGGCCGAGCGCCAGCCCAGGATGCGGATAGCGGCGACACCGTCGATCGGCAGTACCTCGGCGCGCTCCTCCTGCGGATTCCATACGAACACGAAGGCGCTGCTGGTGCCGAGCATGCGCCAGTCGCCCGGCAGTGCCTGTGCCTGGTCGGACAGGCGCACCGAAACCGCGTGGCCGCTGCCGGCGTGGATCTGCTGCCCGCGCGCATCGCCGAACAGGTACAGACCCACCGTCATGGCCAGCAGCGCCGTCAGCGTGGCCATGGTTTCCGGATGGAGGCCCATGTACATCCACCAGTCGCTGCGCCGCGGCAGCAGCACCCGCCCCCACCAGCGCCGCTCGATCGCAGGGACCCGCTCGGGGTGGCGCCGGCGCCAGCGCTCCGGCATCAGGGCCAGCCACGAGGCCAGCAGCGTCCACGCCAGCAGCCACAGGTACTCGGGCCGGCGCAGGCCGGCGACGAAATAGTCGCTGCTCTGCATGAATTCCAGGATCGGGATGTCGAACCGCCGGTAGAACCAGTAGCTGTCCCACAGGCCGTAGACCGAGATGAACAGGTAGCTGCAGGTCACCAGCAGCACCGGCTCGCGCCGGAACACCTGCCAGATCCGGCCGACGACGGACCAGTCGTCGCCGTCGCCGGCCAGGCCAGGTGCAGGTTGCGCAGGGGTGGCCGCTTCGGGCGGGCTGGAAACCGGCGATGGAGTCACGGCGGTTGCGGTATGGACGGGCGTTCAGGTTAACAAGCCGGGCGGCCTCCGGGGGCCGACCGGACACCTCGCCCGGCCGTGTCGCAGCTATAATCGCCAGGCAATGGTGGGAGAAGCACGGGCCCCGCGCCCGCGCTGCCGAAGGCGCAACGCCCGTAATCGCTCAGGCCCGATACCACCGGACGCGGCAAACACTCTGGAGAGACCGACCGGCAGCGCCGGAACCGGCGCCGAAGGGGCACGAAGCGCGCGATCCCGTGCACGCTTCCAAACTCTCAGGCAAAAGGACAGAGGGGCACCACCGCCACGGAATGCCCGTCGCCGTCCAGCGCAAGCTGGCGCCGGTTCCGCGCCCGCCAGCGACTCCATCGCGGCGCGACCGGACGCCCACGGCAGCCCCGGGATTCCAGCGGCGCCCTCCACTTTCCGGTGCCCCGCCATGTCCAAGCCCAGCCTGCGCGAACTCGAACACCACGACGCCTTCGTCGAACGCCATATCGGCCCCAACGACGCCGAGCTCGCGCACATGCTGCGCGCGGTCGGCCACGAGTCGCTGGAATCGATGACCGACGCCATCGTCCCGGCCAGCATCAAGCCCAGCGCGCGCCTCGAGCCCACCTCCAGTCCCGGCCTGGCCCTCCCCGGGTCGCTGACCGAAGTCGAAGCGCTGGCGAGGATCCGCGCGATCGCGCAGAAGAACGATGTCTTCCGCAGCTTCATCGGCCAGGGCTACTACGGCACCCATACGCCCAACGTCATCCTGCGCAACATCCTCGAGAACCCGGCCTGGTACACCGCCTACACGCCCTACCAGGCGGAGATCTCGCAGGGCCGCATGGAGGCGCTGATCAACTTCCAGCAGATGTGCGCCGACCTCACCGGCATGGACATCGCCAACGCCTCGCTGCTGGACGAGGCCACCGCCGCGGCCGAGGCGATGACGCTGGCCAAGCGCTCGGCGAAGTCGAAGTCGAACCTGTTCTTCGTCGCCGAGAACGTGCATCCCCAGACGCTGGAAGTGGTGCGCACGCGCGCCGACGGCCTGGGCATCGACCTGCAGGTCGGCCCGGCGGCGGATGCGGCCGGCGCCGACTGCTTCGGCGTGTTGCTGCAGTACCCCGACACCTTCGGCCACATCGCCGACCACGCAACGCTCGCCGAGGCGGTGCATGCGCGCGGCGGCGTGGTGGCCGTGGCCAGCGACCTGCTTGCGCTGACGCTGATCAGGGCGCCGGGCGAATGGGGCGCCGACATCGTGGTGGGCAACACCCAGCGCTTCGGCGTGCCCTTCGGGTTCGGTGGCCCGCACGCGGGCTTCATGGCCTGCCGCGACGCCTTCAAGCGCTCGATGCCAGGGCGCCTGATCGGCGTCTCGGTCGACGCACAGGGCAAGCCCGCCTACCGCCTGACCCTGCAGACCCGCGAACAGCACATCCGCCGCGAGAAGGCGACCAGCAACATCTGCACCGCGCAGGTACTGCTGGCCGTGATGGCCTCGATGTACGCCGTCTACCACGGCCCCGATGGCCTGGTGCGCATCGCACGCCGCGTGCATCGCCAGGCCGCGATCCTGGCCGAAGCGCTTCGCCGCGTCGGCGTGCAGGTGGGCGGAGAGTTCTTCGACACCCTGCACGTCACCGGGGTGGATTCGGAGCAGGTGCACAACTACGCCAGCCACCAGCGCATCAACCTGCGCAAGATCGACGCCACCAGCGTCGGCATCAGCCTGGACGAGACCGTGACCCGCGCCGACCTGGCCGCGCTGGCGAAGATCTTCGGCGCGGACCTCGAAGGCGGCAGCGTCGATACGCTGGACGCCGAAGTCGCGGACGCGCTGCCGCCTTCGCTGCTGCGCGAATCGAAGTTCCTGCAGCACCCCGTGTTCAACACCCACCACAGCGAGCACGAGCTGCTGCGCTACCTGCGCGCCCTGGCCGACAAGGACCTGGCGATGGACCGCACGATGATCCCGCTGGGCTCGTGCACCATGAAGCTCAACGCCACGGCGGAGATGGTCCCGGTCACCTGGCCCGAGTTCGCGAACGTCCATCCGCTGGCGCCGGCCTCGCAGACCCGCGGCTACCAGGAGCTGATCGCCTCGCTGGAGGCGATGCTGGTGGAGATCACCGGCTACGACGCGGTCAGTTTCCAGCCCAACTCCGGCGCCCAGGGCGAGTACGCCGGCCTGCTGGCGATCCGCGCATACCACGCCTCGCGCGGCGAGGACCACCGCGACATCTGCCTGATTCCCGAATCCGCGCACGGCACCAATCCGGCCTCGGCGCAGATGTGCGGGATGAAGGTCGTGGTCACCAGGTGCGACGCCAACGGCAACGTCGACGTGGAGGACATCCGCGCCAAGGCCGAGAAGCATTCGGCCAACCTGGCCGCGATCATGATGACCTACCCCTCCACCCACGGCGTGTTCGAGGAGGACGTGGTCGAGATCTGCGAAATCGTCCACAAGCACGGCGGGCAGGTGTACACCGATGGCGCCAACATGAATGCGCTGGTCGGCCTGGCCAAGCCCGGCAAGTGGGGCTCGGACGTCTCCCATCTCAACCTGCACAAGACCTTCTGCATCCCGCACGGCGGCGGCGGCCCTGGCGTGGGCCCGTGCGCGGTCAAGTCGCATCTCGCGCCGTTCCTGCCGCGCGGCCACAAGGACGCGACCGGCGCCGTGGGCATGGTGTCGGCCGCCGCGCACGGCAGCGCATCGATCCTGCCGATCAGCTGGATGTACATCGCGATGATGGGCGCGGCCGGCCTGCGCCGCGCCACCCAGGTGGCCCTGCTCAACGCCAACTACATCTCCAGGCGGCTGGCGCCGCATTACCGCACGCTCTACACTGGTCGCAACGGCCTGGTCGCGCACGAGTGCATCCTCGACCTGCGGCCGCTGGAGAAGGCCACCGGCGTCACCGCCGAGGACGTGGCCAAGCGCCTGATCGACTTCGGATTCCATGCCCCCACGCTGAGCTTCCCGGTTGCGGGCACGCTGATGGTGGAGCCGACCGAGAGCGAATCGCTGCACGAACTGGACCGCTTCATCGACGCGATGATCCAGATCCGCGACGAGATCCGCGCCATCGAGGAAGGCAGGCTCGATCGCCAGGACAACCCGCTGAAGAACGCGCCGCACACGGCCGACATGGTGGCCGCCGGCGAATGGACCCACGCCTATCCGCGCGAGCTCGCCGTGTTCCCGCTGCCGGTCCTGCGCCAGCAGAAGTACTGGCCGCCTGTCGCGCGCGTGGACAACGTGCATGGCGACAAGAACGTGTTCTGCGCCTGCATCCCGGTCGAGGCCTTCAAGGAGGAAGACGCGGCGGCCTGACCGGTTCTTCGCCACCGCGACAAGCACACGCGCAACCGCTCCGCAAGGAGCGGTTCGCGTTTGCGGGGTTGGCGCTGTTTTCGCCAAACAGGGGCCGCGCGTGTCGCCACGCGGGCTGCCGATGATTGTTCAATCGCTCCTCCACAACGTTGTCCACAGGCAGCGTGGATAAGTCGACGGGACGCCACGTGGGTGTTTCAGAGGTGGTTGCGCATTGCAAGCAACGCGGCGGCGGACTTGACAGATCGCCCGGCGATTCCCGAGACGCGTGGCTGCGCGGTTCGCCCCGCCCAACACGGCCGCGACGCCCGTACCCGTGCCGGCACGCGGGTCCGCTGCCCGTTTACCGGATCCGGGCGTGGATTCCTTCCAGCACCGTCGCGAGCGGCGCCGGCCGGCCCAGCAGAAAGCCCTGCGCCTGGCCGCAGCCGTTCTCGCGCAGCCAGTCCAGTTCCGCCTGCTGCTCCACGCCTTCGGCGATCGTGCCAAGCCCCAGTCCGCCGGCAAGCGCGACCAGTGCGCGGCAGATCGAGCCGTTGCGCTCGTCGGCGTGGACATCCTTGACGAAGCTGCGGTCGATCTTCAGGTAGTCCAGCGGCAGGTCGCGCAGGTAGGCCATGCTGGAGAAGCCGGTGCCGAAGTCGTCGATCGAGATGGGCACGCCCGCGTCGCGCAGGGCGAGCATGCGCGCCCGTGCGGCCTGCGGCTGGCGAAGCACGACGCTCTCGGTCAGCTCAACGTGCAGTGCGCCACGCGGCAGCGCGTAGCGTTGTTGCAGTTCGCGCACCGCATCGGCGACGCTGTCCGCCAGCAGTTGCACCGCCGACACGTTGACGGCGATGGCGACATCCCCCAGCCCGGACCCGGCGAGACGCCCGTGCCCGCGCGCGGCCTGCTCCAGCACCCAGCGGCCGATCGGTACGATGAGGCCCGAGGTTTCGGCCAGGGGCATGAACACTGCGGGCGATACCAGGGCGCCATCCTGCCGCCAGCGCAGCAGCGCCTCGAGGGCCATGAGCCTGCCGTCGGAGAGGCGATGGATCGGCTGGTAGTGCAGCTCGAACTCCCCGTTGGCCAATGCGCCGTGGAGCCGGCGCGCCAGCGCCACGCGCTCGGCCGCCTGCTCGGCCATCGTGCTGTCGTATGGCATCACCGGGACCAGCTCGCGGCCGGCCTCCAGCGCGGCGAGCGCCGCATGGCCGATCACCTGTTCGGCACCCTCGCCCGGCTCGGGGCCTTCGGCGATGCCGATCGAAGCCTCCACCGGATGCGCACCGCCGCCGGTCTGCACGGGCCGCGCAATGACCTCCTCCAGCGCCTCCACCAGCTCCTGCCTTCGGCCTGCGTCGAACGCGATCACCACGAACGATTCGCCCGGCCAGAACCCCGCCATGCCGAACCGGCGGCCGACGATCTCCAGCCTGGTGGCCAGCTCGCGCAACAGCAGCTCGCTGGTGTTCGCGCCGAGCGTCGGCGTCAACAGTTCCAGGTCGCGCAGGCGGATGAAGGCCGCGACATAGCGCGCCCCGGGCAGCTGTCGGGCGTTCACGCGCTCGACCAGGGCCGACAGGCGGGTGAGTCCGGTGAGGCTGTCGTGCGAGGCCTGCCAGGCCAGTTCGCGCTCGTAGGCCATGCGGTCGCTGACGTCCTCGGCCAGCACCAGCCGCGCCGCGCGGCCGCCGAACTCGATGCCGCTGCTGAACACGCGCACGTCCAGCGTGCTGCCATCGCGCCGCCGGTGTTTCCAGACGCCGTCCACGTCCTGCCCGTGCCCGCGCGCTGCCATCGCCGCGGTCACCAGGTCCCGTTCGGACTTGGGGCGGATGTCGAGGATGGTCATCGCGCGGAACTCTTCGACGCTGTAGCCGTAGGACGACACCGCCGCTTCGTTGACCGCCAGGAAACGCAGCGTCTGCGCATCGAACACCCAGAACGGCAGCGGGTTGCGTTCGAACAGCGCGCGGAACTGCGCCTCCGCGCGCTCGACGCGCGCCTGCGCCTCCCGTCCCGCGGTCACGTCCGCGACCGTCCCGGTCACGCGCTGCAACCCACGTCTGTCGGTCGCGCGGCCACCGCTGGCACGGACCCATCTTTCGCCCGCCGTCGTCACCACCCGGAACTCGACCGCATAGGGCGTACCTGCGTCCACTGCCTTCCCGAACAGCCGCTCCACCTGGTCACGGTCGTCCGGATGCAGGCGTTCGAAGAAGACCCGGACCGGCAGCAGCGCAGGCCTGGGTTCGAAGCCGAACATGGCCGCGGTGTGCTCGGACACCTTGACCAGTTCGCCCCCCTGCTCGACGCGCCAGACCCCCGTGCGCGACGCACGCTGCGCCTGGTCGAGCCATTCGGCCTGGGACTCCAGTTCATCCACCAGTGTCTCGCGCTCGCGCTCGGCGCCGCCCAGGCGATGCACGAAGTAGCCCAGTCCCAGCCAGTACAGCAGCACGAAGCCCGCCCCGATCCAGAGATTCCGGTACCACGGCGCCAGCGCTTCGCGCCGGCTGATGCCGGCCACGACGACGATGTCGTAGCCGCTGGTCGCGCTGAATCCGCTGAGTCGGGTGAGGCCGTCAATCTGGCTGGTGCGCAGTTCCGACAAGGTTCCTTCGGCGTCGCGCAACTCCGCCGGCAACGACGTCGCCCGTCCCACGAACTCTCCACGGGCGTCCGGCCGGCGGGCAATCACCACGCCGTCGCGGTCGAGCACCGTGATGCTGCCTTCCTGCCCCATGTCGAGGTCCTGGAGCATGCGTTCGATCGCGACCGTGCGCAGCCGGCCCAGCAGCCAGCCCTCGCCGAACGGCCATGCCACCTGCAGCTTCCAGTCGCCACGACCATCCGGTTCGAGGCCGCCGATGGCGAGCCGGCCCGGGTGTACCCGCCCGAATCCTGCGGGCAGGCGCGCGTTGCCGGCCGCGTCCGAGGCCTGCCCGTCGCCGCCGTGCACCAGGATGATCGAGTCGAGTTCGGCGCGGCGGCCCACCACGCCGGCGATCGCCCGGGCCAGCAGCGCGTCGGTGCGGTCGGGAGCGGCATCGGAATAGGTGGCCGCATCGGCTGCGATACCGGCCAGCGCGCGCTCCAGGCTGCCGAACTCCTGCTTCAACAGCCGGTCCACGCCCGTGGCCAATGCCAGGGCCTGGCGATGCGCGGACGCGATGCGGAGCTCACGGTCCTGCAGCAGCAGCAGTCCCAGCGCCAGCATCACCAGCAGGCCCAGGACGATACCGACCAGCAGCACCTTCAGGACCGAATCGGCGGGACGCTTTCGCACTCCGGGCGGCATCGGACCGTGCACCCGCGCTCAGCCCGCCCGCATCCTGGCCAGCACCGCGGGCGCGCGAACGCGCGATCCCCGCGGCCGGCGGCGGTGCCGCGTGTGCTCCCATCCGCCGGAACCTCGCCTTGCCGGGGCGCTCGGCCGTGGCCACGACAGCCTGGCCGCGCTGTGCTCAACCCGACGCGTGCGCGGGCACTCAGCCGCGCGCATGCTTCCGCGGTCCCCGCCGCCCGGGCGGAAGCGTCTCGCCATCGGCGGTGTAGGCGGGAGGCGAATAGAAGTTGAGCGTCCGCAGCGGCGTGCGGCCGGTGTTGCGGATCTCGTGGCGTTCCCCGCGCTCGATCACCAGCAGGCTGCCCTCGCGCAGCCTGCGCCGTGCGCCGTCGACGATGGCCAGCCCCGTGCCTGCCACCACGAAGAGCCACTGGTCCGCGCCGCGATGGAAGTTGTCCGGCCCGCCCTCGCTGTCGCCTGGCGGAAGGACCATCTCCGCCGCCTGCACACCACGGACGGAGAATGCCGGGCGAAACCCTTTTCCAAAACGCAGATACTTTGACTGCATCGTCGCTTCCCGGAATCCCTGCCCCACCATGGCCTCGGCGACGTCAACGCACCGCGAACGCCACTGGCATCCAGACACCGCGTTCACGCCACCGCCTCCATCTTTGGCGCGCCGCATGGCCCTCCACGATGGAGGGTCCCAGGGGCCGGCATGCACCGGGAGTTCCCATGTCACTCACCATCGCCGTGATCGTCGGCAGCCTGCGGCAGGATTCGTTCAACGCCAGGCTCGCCGACGCGCTGGCCACGCTTGCGCCGGACGACATCGAGTTCCGCCGCCTGCGGATCGATGACCTTCCGCTCTACAACCAGGACGACGACAACTCGCCACCGGCGCCGGTGAAGCGGCTCAAGGAAGGCATCCGCCAGGCCGACGGGCTGCTGTTCGTGACTCCCGAGTACAACCGCTCCATTCCCGGCGTGCTGAAGAACGCGCTGGACCACGCATCGCGCCCCTACGGCGACAGCGCGTTCCCGGACAAGCCCGCCGGCATCATCGGCGTGTCGATCGGGGCGATCGGCACCGCCGCGGCGCAGCAGCACCTGCGCACCATCCTGGCCTATCTCGACATGCCGACGCTGGGCCAGCCCGAGGCCTTCCTCAAGGCCGACGACGTGCTGGACGACAACGGCGGCATCGCCGAGGGCAGCCGCAAGTTCCTGCAGGGCTGGATGGACGCCTACCTGGACTGGGTGCGGCGCCACGCCTGACCGGACGCGACGGCGCCGCTTCCGGCACCATGCCGCCGCCTCTGCCTCGAGGCGCGCGCGGCGCGTCCCAGCCGTGCGGACAGCGCGCGCAGGTGGTCCTCGAACTCGACCGGTTCGAGCACGACGAACGGAACATCCAGCATCGCCAGGTGGTAGGCGAGCATGTCCGGCCGCTGCGCACCGGTTTCTAGCTCGCAGCGGTCCTCGTCGAGCCGGGTGAGCCGGCCGGCCGAGGCCGGGATCCGTTCGCGCATCCGCGCCAGCGGTGCGTGCAGTTCGATCCGCGCCCTGACGGCGTACGGCTGGATCGAGATCGCGCGCGAAACGAACGCGGCCGGGTCCCCGCCCGGCACCTTGCGTGGCAGGAACCGTGCGCCCTCGCTGCGCGGCATGCCGGCGATGCGATCCACGCGGAAGGTGCGCCAGTCATCGCGTACCAGGTCCCACGCCAGCAGGTACCAGCGCGCCTCGGTGGACACCAGCGCGTGCGGCTCGACCATGCGCGAACTGGCACGACCCTCCTGGTCCTCGTAGCCGAAGTGCAGGCACTGCAGCGCACGGCAGGCGTTGGCCAGGGCCACCAGCCGCGCATGCGGCACCGCCGGCCCGCCGGGCCCCAGCGGCAGGACCGCCGCGTGGAGGTTGCGCACCCGCGTCCGCAGCCGCGCCGGCATCACCTGCTCGAGCTTGGCGAGCGCCCGCAGCGCCGACTCTTCCATTCCCACCACCGTACCGGCCGTGGCCATGCGCAGGCCCAGCGATACCGCCAGCGCCTCGTCGTCCTCCAGCAGCAGCGGCGGCAGGTTGCTGCCGGCGGCAAGCTGGTAGCCGCCGGCCACGCCGGCGCTGGACTCCACCGGATAGCCCAGGCTGCGCAGCCGGTCGACGTCGCGGCGCACGGTGCGCTCCGTGACCTCCATGCGCCCGGCCAGCTCGCGCCCGCGCCAGAAGGGACGCGACTGCAGCAGCGCGAGCAGGCGCAGCAACCGGGCGGAGGTCTCGATCATGCGTCGCAGGATGCCACGCATTGCGGACCGGAACTGTCCTCGAGGGAGCCTAGCGTGGACGGCGTTCGTCCCATGGCACCGCCCGGTGCCGCTTCTTCGACCTTCCCACAAGGAGCCTCCACATGACCCTCAGACTGTTCGCCGCGCCGATGTCCAGCGCCACGCCGGTGCTGCACGCGATCGCCGAGCTGGACATCGACTGCGAGACCGTGATGTTCGACCTGTCGTCGGGCGAGCAGAAATCGCCCGCCTACCTCGCGGTGAATCCGCATGGCGTGGTCCCCACCCTGGTGGTGGACGGGACGCCGCTGTTCGAGGCGCTGGCGATCATGCAGTGGCTGGGCGAGCGGCATGGCGTCGAGCGCGGAATGTGGCCGGCGGCCGACGCCCCGCAGCGGCTGGTGGCGCTGTCCTGGACGACCTGGGCCTACGTCAGCTATGGCGCGCTGGTCAACGTACTGAACTTCGCGCAGAGCCCGCAGGTCGATGCGCGCCTGCACCATGCGCCACTCGCCGCCGAGGCGCAGTCCCGGCTCGAAGCGGGCCTGGGCAGGCTCGATGCGCAGCTGGCGAAGTCGCGCTGGCTGCTGGGCGAGGACTTCTCCCTGGCCGACCTGATCGTGGCCAGCGTGGTCACCTACAGCACCTACTGCGGCGTCAGCGTCGATGGCCACGGCAACCTGGTGCGCTGGCTCCAGGCGTTCCAGTCGCGGCCGGCGTACCGCAGGATCTGGGCGCAGGAATCGCAGGCGGCGTGAGCATGCGGTCGCGTCCCGTATGTGGGGCGCCGCGGGATCGGGGAGCCGTACCCGCGGGTCAGCTCCCCGGCCTGGCCCGGAACACGACGCTGATCCGTGGACCGGCATGGCGTGTCTTGGGAATCCCGTGTTCATGCGTGGTCTGCATCGCATGGCTCATCGCCAGCAGGCTGCCGGGCATCAGGTCGATGGCGATGCGGTCGGCATGGTCGCCGACCGCACGGATCAGCATGCGGCGCGACGCGCCCAGCGACAGGATCGCGATCGGATGGCCATCGCCCAGCAGGTGCAGCTTGTCGCCGTGCATGGCGACGCTGTCGTTGCCGTCGCGGTAGAAGTTCATGCCGATCGAGGTGAAGGGCGCAGGCACGTGGTGTTGTACGCAGGCGAGCATGTCCGCCAGGGGGAGGTCGGCGGGCAGTCCGTCGATGGGGTATGAGGCGAGCAGGCGCGGCACGTCGACCATGCGGTCGTACATCGGCCGCCGCAGGTGCCGCCATCCGGCGCGCTCCACGAGCAGGTCGAACCAGCGCCGGGCCGTGGCCGGGTCGATCGCGTCCGGCCAGTAACGCGCGCCGCCCTGGGCATCGTCCACCAGCTGGAGCATGGCCGGCGCGAACAGGTCGCCTTCCAGCGATGCGGTACGCAGCGCCTTCATCAGCGGAAATCCCGCGAACTGGTGTGCAGTTCGCCCAGCAGCGGGGTCATGTCGCGCAGGTCGCGCGCGATCAGGTGGCGCACGCCATCCACCTGTTCCCAGCGCCCGCGCACCGCCAGCAGGCGCGCGCCGAGCAGGGCCTTGCGCCGGCGCAGCGCGACCTGCGGCCAGACGACCACGTTGACCATGCCGTGCTCGTCCTCGAGCGTGACGAAGATCGTGCCCTTGGCGGTGGCCGGACGCTGGCGCTGGGTGACGATGCCGGCCACGTGGGCGCCGCGTCCGTGCGGCAGCGCCTGCAGCTGGCGCGTGTCGAGCAGCCGCTCGCGCTGCAGCCGTGTGCGCAGCAGCGAGAGCGGGTGTTCGCCGAGGGTCAGCCCGGTGCTGCGGTAGTCCGACACCACGTCCTCGCCGGCGGTGGGCGCGGGCAGCACGATGTCGTCCTCGTCCGGGCTTCCCGGCAGCAGCGGACGCCGCTGTTCGATCCCGGCCACGGCCCAGCGCGCGGCGTGGCGGTGCCCGGCCAGTGCGGCCAGCGCCCCCGCTTCGGCCAGGGCGCCGCGTGCCTTCGCGTCGAGGCCCGCGCGCAGGCACAGGT